>URUC01000008.1 GCA_900550965.1 uncultured Collinsella sp.
TCGTGACCGACCGCCTGGCTCGCTACTACGAGACGGTCACCAAGCACAACCTCAACTACCGTCGTTACTATCACCAGTTCGACTACTAATCGGTGATAAATAAGCTACTGATCAAGAAGCACCCTGCCCGGGCGCATGCGTCCGGGCATTTTTATGCCGAAATTCGCAAGAAAGGGGAATCGAATGAGGCAGTTTATCGTGGCGTCCCATGCTCATTTCGCGTCTGGAATCGTCGAGAGCATCGGCCTGCTCTCCGGCGAGCGCGAAAACGTCCATGCGCTGTCTATGTATGTCGACGGAAACGAGGACCTGGTCAAGGAGGCTGCAGCGATTCTGGACGGCTTTGCCGCGGACGATGAGGTCGTAGTTTGCACCGACCTCTTTGGCGGCAGCGTCAACAACGAGTTCACCAAGATTGTCCAGACGCGCCCCAACACGCACCTGGTGACCAATATGAACCTGCCACTCCTTATTCAGCTGCTGTTCGTACCCGACTCCACCCCGATCGATGAGGCCATTCGCCAGATCGTCGAGGCGGACGACACCAAGGTCAAGTACGTCAACGACCTGCTGGGGCAGGCCGAACTCGATGAGTTTTAATCGTTAGGAGCACATCATGATTCAGATGATTCGTGTAGATTATCGACTGCTGCACGGCCAGGTTGCCGTTAGTTGGACCTCGGCTCTGGGTGCCGACTGCATCCTGTTGGTGAGCGACACGGTCCTCAATGACAAGCTTCGTCTGCAGGTCCTGTCCCTTGCAAAGCCGGAGGGCTGCAAGGTCGTCGTCAAAAACGCCGAGGATGCCGTCAAGGCGCTCCAGAGCGGTGTGACCGATAAGTACAAGCTCTTCGTGGTTTGCGAGACGATCCAGCAGGCCGGTGCCGTCGCCAAGGCGATGGGCGTCAAGAAGATCAACCTCGGCAATGTTGCCTTTAGCGAGGATGCCCGCCAGGTCTCGACCAGCGTATTTCTCACGCCCGAAAACGAGGCATACGTCAAAGAGCTGCTCGGCGAGGGCTACGAGCTGTTCATTCAGATGATTCCGGCAGATGCGAAGACTGACGCCGCGAAGGTCATCGGTTAGGGGCCATCATGGTTATCAAGACAATCCTGATTTTCCTTATTGCCCTTTTGGGTTATTCCGAGTGGCTGACGGGCACAAGCTACCTCCAGCGCCCGATCGTGCTCGGACCTCTGGTTGGCCTTGTCATGGGCGACATGGTGACCGGCACGATCATGGGCGCCACGATGGAGCTTGCCATGGTCGGCGCCATCTCGGTCGGTGCGTATAACCCGCCCGATACGATTTCCGGAACCATCCTGGGCGTGTCGCTTGCCATGCAGGCCGGTGCGGACGCTTCGGCGGCCCTGACCCTGGGCATTCCCATCGCAACGATCGTCCTGGCGCTCGATACCGCCCTGGGCCAGCCGGTGATGCTGCTGCTGGTGCACCGTATCGACAAAAACGTCGAGGACGGAGACACCAAGGCCATCACGCGCAACATGCTTATCGCGGGTTATGCGCAGAGCTGGTGCGGCCTGCTGATTATTCCCCTGGCATTCTTCTTTGGCGCCGATGCCGTCGCCAGCCTGCTCAACATCATTCCCGATTTCGTTCAGACCGGCATGGATGTCGCCGCCGCCTTCTTGCCCGCACTCGGCTTTGCGATGCTGGCGCAGATGATTATGAACAAAACGGTGGCTCCGTTCTTCTTCGCTGGCTTCTTCCTCGTTGCCTACTTTGGCATTAGTACGACGGGCGTGGCGATCTTTGCCGCGATCATCGTCGTCGCGATGACGGTTTTGGGCGAGAAGAAAAAGGCGGAGCAGCCCGCAGTGGCAACCGAGGATCCTGCGATTGGGAGTGGGTTCGATGAGTTTTAAGTTTGAGTCTTCTTATGACGGGCTGATTTCCCGCGCAGACCTTAAGAAGCTGTTCTGGCGCTCGATTCCCTATGAGCATTCCTGGAACTACGAGCGTATGGGCCATATCGGCTTTATGTGGGCCCTTATGCCGATCCTCCGCAAGCTGTATCCGCAGGATGCAGACTTTAAGGCCGCACTCAAGCGCCATATGGAGCTCTATAACGTCACGCCGTACATCTCGACGCTCCCCATGTCCATTGCTGCCGCAATGGAAGAGGTCAACGCTACTGACGATAGCTTTGACACGAGCGCGATCTCTAATGTCAAGCTTGCTTTGATGGGACCGCTGTCCGGCGTGGGCGATGCCTTCTACTGGGGCACGCTGCGAATTTTGGCAACGGGTGTCGGCACGTCGCTGGCACTGCAGGGCTCTATTCTTGGCCCGATTTTGTTCCTGCTCGTGTTCAACGTCCCTCACTACATCATCCGTTACCTGCTGACGTTTGTGGGATATCGCTTTGGCTCGGACATGATCAGCAAGGTCCAGGAATCGGGCATTATGGACACGATCGTCAAGATGGCCTCTATCATGGGCGCCATGGTGATCGGTGCTATGACCATGGAGATGGTCACCGTGGACATTCCGCTCATGGTCGGCGCGGGCGATGGCGCTCAGACGCTCGCCGAGCTGCTCAACGGAATCTTCCCGGGCTTTGTCACGATGGGGCTGTTTGGAATCGTCTATCTCATGCTCAAGAAGAAGATGAATCCGCTGCTCATCATGCTCGTGATCCTACTCGTGAGTATCGCCGGCGCGTTCTTTGGAGTGCTTGGTGTCCAGTAGGGTATCCGTCATAATTAAAACAATGTAAGAGGGGGCGTCGCGCACACTGTGCTGCGGCGCCCTTTTGCCGAAAGGTGGACAAGATGGAGTATCCACAGCTTGCCGTCATGAATATCAGTCATCGCTATTTTGACCTTGAGGAATTCTTTTCCTCGGCAGCGGCCTCGGGCTACACGTGTTGCGAGCTTTGGACCGGGGCGATGCATCTGTATGTCGATTGCCATGGATACGATTCGCTCGAGCAGGTACGGGAGCTGTCGCAGCGGTATGGAGTTCGGATTGTGGGACTTTGTCCCGAACAGAACAACCCCAAGCCGTGGAATATCGCGGCGCGTGGGAATGAGGCGCGTGCCCGCACGCTCGCGTACTTTAAGAACGTTGTGGATATCGCGGCAGAACTTGGAGCCGAGCAGGTCATGGTCTCGAGCGGCTGGGCATTTTTGAACGAGCCGATCGAGGACGCGTGGGGTCGTAGCGCCTCGATGCTGCGTGCGATTGCCGAGCATGCGGGAGAACGCGGCGTGCGACTGGTGCTCGAAGCCCTACAGCCGGTTGAGTCGATGATCGTGAACTCGGCGGCCGATACGAAGCACATGATCGAGGCAGTTGATCATCCGGCACTTAAGGCGTGTCTGGATATGGGCGCCATGGCGGTGGCGGGGGATACCATCGACGATTACTTCGATCTGCTTGGCGATGATGTCGCCCACGTGCATTTTGTCGATGTTGCGGCAGATGGCACGACGCATCTTGCCTGGGGTGACGGCGACCGTGATATGCGCGCTGACCTGGATAGGCTGGTGGCGCGCGGCTATCGCGGAGTTGTTTCGGCCGAGACCTATGACGGGCGCTATTTTGCCGACCCCGCAGCTGCCGATGCGCAGGTAATGGCAGAGTATCGTCGTGCGATTGGCGCCTAGGTGGGGTTGGGCTGCGGCAATCTGCCCCATGTTTCCAAATGAATACGGTGTGAGCGGCTGCGACAGATTTTCCCCGCAAGCACTCTAGTATGCTAAAGTACCCAGAAGACCGGCGGAGCTATGCCGGTCTTCTGTTCTATATGAAGCGCAGCATGAGGAGGCTCACCAGATGACGGCCACACCGTGGGGATTCCGGGACATATTGCCCGAGGAGGCTCAGGCGCGCGAGGAGATTGCGCTGACGGTGAAGGGCTGTTTCAGGGAGCATCATTACCTTCCGGTCGAGACGCCGCTGCTCGAGGACAAGGGTTCGCTCGAGGAAGGCGGCCGCATCGCGGACACGCCGTTCAAGCTTTTTGACGACGACGGTCGCCTGCTGGTGGTTCGTCCCGATAACACGTTGCCGATTGTGCGCCTGGTTTCGACCCGCATGCGTGCGGCCGACCTGCCCCTGCGCCTTCGCTACGAGGCGCCGGTGGTTCGTGAGTGCCAGCGCAATGCCGGCGGCTCGCGTCAGTTTACGCAGCTGGGCTTTGAGCTCATCGGCGCGGGCGACGCCGCGGGCGATGTCGAGATTGTCTCGCTGGTAGCCGAGGCCGTGCGCAAGCTGACGCTGCCCGATGCGCGCATTATCGCGGGCAGCGTGCGTCCGTTTAAGGAGCTGCTTGCGGCCTGTGAGGATCGCGAGCTGGCTGCCGAGGCCCTGCGCTGCGTGCACGCCAATGACTTTGTGGGCCTCGATGCCCGCGTGGCGGCAAGCACCGAGTCCGATGCCGTCAAGGCCGCCATTAGCGAGCTGCCGCGCCTGCACGGTGGCCCCGAAGTGCTCGACCGCGTGGACGCGCTGTTGGAGGCCGCCGGTATCGTCGCGCCGCTGACGCGCGAGCTGCGCGCCCTGGTCGAGGGTCTGGCCCCCGAGGACGCCCAGGTGCTGTCGTTCGACTTTTCCATCATGAACTCGTTCGATTACTACACGGGCCTGGTATTTAAGGCCTATGCCGGCGGCCTGCCCGATCCGGTGGGTTCGGGTGGACGCTACGATTCCATCTTTACCGGCGCATTTGGCGACGGCATCGAGGTGCCGGCGGCGGGCTTCGCCTTTTCGCTCGAGCGCCTGGAGGCTGCGCGCACCTCGGCCGAGGACGCCGCTTCGGACGGCGACCACGCCGCGGGCCGTGGTGCCGAGGGTCCGCTGCGCATCGCCGTTCCCAAGGGCTCGCTTAAGGCCGACACGCTCGACGTGCTCGAGGCCGCGGGCCTGGACGTCTCCGAGCTGCGCGACCCCGGCCGTCACCTGATCGTGCGCGGTCGCGATACGCGTGCCGGCGAGGGCGCGGTCGGAGATATCGAGTTTGTCATTGTGCGCCCCAGCGATGCGCCCGCCTTTGTGGGCTGCGGTGGTGCCGATTGCGGCATCTGCGGCTGGGATTCGCTTATCGAGGCCGACCTCAACCTGCTGCAGCTGGTCGACCTGGGCTACGGCCTGTGCACCTTTATTGAGGCTGAGCCCGCTTGGCGCGCCGGTCAGGCCGAGCGCAACTATGCCCGCCGCGGTTCGCTTCGCGTGGCAACCAAGTACCCGCGCATCGCGAGTGCCTGGTATGCCGAGCGCGGCGTGAATGCCGATATCGTCTCGCTGCACGGCAATATCGAGCTGGGACCCATCGTCGGCATGACCGATCGCATCGTGGATATTACCGCCACGGGCGCCACGCTGCGCGACAACGACCTGGTCATCACCGGCCGCATTATGGACTGCACGGCCCGCTTCTTCGTCAACCCGGGTGCCGCGCGCCTGGATCCGCGCGTTCGCAACCTGGCCGATCGCCTGGCGGCTGCCGTGAAGGACAAGCATTTTGAGCCCGTCGCGGGCTCGGCACAATAGCGCGAGCGCGCACGGGCGCCCCCATATCCGGACTGCGGGCCGATTGGTGCCGCTGCCCGGCATCTCGTTTTCCAAACGCAACCTCGACCGATAGGGGATACCGATATGAAGACCATCAAGCTTGCTCCCGGTGAGCGCCTCGTTACCAACCAGCTCAACCGCAAGGGTGTGCTGCCGCAAAACATCGTCGACGCCGCCCGCGATATCGTGGCCAACGTGCGTGCCAACGGCGATGCCGCGGTGCGCGATTATTGCCAGCGTTTTGACGGTGTTGAGCTGCAGAGCTTCCGTCTGCCGCAGGAGCAGATCGATGCTGCACTCGAAGGCCTCGATCCTGCCTTTGTCGCCGCGTTGGAGAAAGCTGCACGCCAGATCCGCGAGTTCCACCAGCGCGAGGTCGAGCAGAGCTGGTTTACCACGCGCCCGGACGGCACGATGCTCGGCGTTAAGGTGACCCCGCTTGCCGCTGCCGGTATCTACGTGCCGGGTGGCCGCGCGCAGTATCCCTCTACCGTGCTCATGAACGCCATTCCCGCTAAGGTGGCCGGCGTCAAGCGCGTGGTCATGGTGACGCCGCCGCAAAAGGATGGCCTGATCAGCCCGTATACGCTCGCGGCCGCCAAGCTCGGCGGCGTGGACGAGATCTATATGGTGGGCGGCGCTCAGGCCGTGGCCGCGCTGGCGTACGGCACCGAGACCATTCCGCGCGTCGACAAAATCACCGGCCCGGGCAACGCCTTTGTTGCCGCGGCCAAGCAGATTGTCTCGGGCGACGTGGGTATCGACATGGTTGCCGGCCCCTCCGAGGTCTGTGTGCTGGCCGATGCCACGGCCAAGCCTATGGTGGTCGCGGCCGACCTGATGGCCCAGGCCGAGCACGATCCGCTGGCAGCCTGCTATCTGGTAACCTGCGACGAGCAGTTTGCGCGCGAGGTCGAGGCGGGCATCGATATTCTAGTGGCGCAGTCGCCGCGCGCCGAGATCACGCGCGCCTCGCTCGATAACGAGGGCACCATCGTGGTGGCCGCCGACATGGCTGCCGCCATCGAGGCCGTGAACACCGTGGCGCCTGAGCACCTTGAGCTGCACTGTAAGGACGCGATGGGCCTGCTCGGCGGCATTCGCAACGCCGGCGCCATCTTTGTGGGCGCTTGGAGCTCCGAGCCGCTCGGCGATTACGTTGCCGGCCCCAACCACACGCTGCCGACCGGCGGCACGGCCATGTTCTCCAACCCGCTTTCGGTGGAGGAGTTCGTCAAGCGCTCGAGCGTCATTTGCTATACGCCCGAGGGCCTGCTTTCCGACGCTCCCGCTACGCAGAGCCTGGCCGAGGCCGAGGGCCTGTGGGCACACGCGCTTTCGGCTGCGCTGCGCCGCCGCATGTTGGAGCAGGGCGAGGATGCCGTGAGCGCCGAGTCGCTGGCGGCGGCCGATCTGACTAAGGTTGCCTGGCCGGGCGACGCCGTGGCGACGGTTGCCGAGGGAGTGGACCTGACGGCGGCTGCAGGCGGTGCCGCTGGCGCTGTCGTCGAGGAGGCCTAATATGGCCGAGCTGACGCCCCACATGAAGGAGCTCGTCCATCCTTACCTGGCCGGTATTGAGCCCTACGATCCCAACTTTACGCCTACGCGCATCAACCTTTCGGCCAACGAGAACACCTATCCCGTGCCGGCCGGCGTGCGCGAGGCAATCGATGCGGCCTTGGCTGCCACACCGCTCAACCGCTATCCCGATCCCATGTCGAACGACCTGCGCGACGAGCTTGCTGCCTGGCATGGCGTGACGCGCGAGAACATCTGCGTGGGCAACGGCGGCGACGAGCTGCTCTATAACTATCTGCTGGCGTTTGGCGGCGCGGGGAGGACTCTGCTCAACTGCCCGCCGTGCTTTAGCGAGTACGCGTTCTTTGCGTCGCTCTGTCAGACCGAGGTGCGCGACGTGTGGCGCGACCCCGCGACCTTTGAGCTCGACCAGGCGGCTGTGCTCGCAGCGGCGCCCGAGTGCAACCTAGCGATCGTGACCTCGCCCAACAATCCCACGGGCGACGTGGCTCCGCTCGACTTTGTCGCGGCCCTGTGCGATGCATGTCCCGGCATGGTCATGGTCGACGAGGCCTACGTTGAGTTTGCCGACGATTCGTTTGGCGCGGCCACCACGGCGCAGGGACTTATCGCCGAGCATCCCAACCTGGTGATTCTGCACACGCTGTCCAAGGCGTTTGGCGCCGCCGGCACGCGCCTGGGCTACGTGATCGCGGCGCCCGAGGTTATCGAGGTGTTCGCGGCGATTCGCCAGATCTATTCGGTCAACGTGCTGAGCCAGGCCGCCGCGCTTGCCTGCGTGCGTGCCCGCGATGCCTACGCGCCCGTGGTGGCACAGGTCGCATCCGAGCGCGAGCGCGAGCTGTGCGCCCTGCGCGCAATGACTGCCGAGGGTCTGCCCGCGGAGGCATGGCCGAGCGCGGCGAACTTTGTGCTCGTGCGCACGCCGCATGCCACGCGCGTGCGCGAGCGTCTGCGCGACGAGTACTCGATTTTGGTGCGCGACTTTAGCTACGCGCCGGGGCTCGCGGACTGCCTGCGCATTACCGTGGGCACCCCACAGGAAAACGACGAGGTGCTGGCCGCGTTTGCCGCGCTGGTGAAGGAGGAGATGTAGATGAGCCGTTATGCCGAGGTGACCCGCAAGACAGGCGAGACCGACATTGTCGTCAAGCTCGACCTGGATGGAATCGGTACGTGCGATATCTCGACCGGCGTGCCGTTTTTCGACCACATGCTCAACGCCTTTGGCCGCCATGGTCTGTTTGATCTGACGGTGCGCGCGGTGGGCGACGTGGAAGTCGACGCACATCACACCGTCGAGGACACGGGCATTGTGCTGGGCGAGGCGTTTTGCCAGGCGCTGGGCGACAAAGCGGGCATTACGCGCTTTGCCGATGCGGCGATTGCCATGGACGAGACGCTCGTGATGGCCGCCGTTGACATCTCTGGCCGCGGGCAGGCCTACTGCGAGCTACCCGTGCCGACCGAGCGCGTGGGCAGCTTCGATACCGAGCTGGCCGTCGAGTTCTTCTATGCCTTCGCGCGCGACGCCAAACTCACGCTGCACGTGCGCGAGCTGGCGGGCGGCAACTCGCACCACATTATCGAGGCGGCCTTTAAGGCTGTGGGCCGCACGATGCGTCACGCCTGCGAGCTCGATCCCCGCGTGCAGGGCATCCCCAGCACCAAGGGCTCGCTGTAACCGCCACAAAGGCAGAAACCACCACAAAGGTGCCTGTCCCCTTTGTGGTGGTTTTGGACGAAGAGAAGGGGAGGGTCGCGTGGGCGAACCGAAGATCGTGGTGGTCGACTACCACAAGGGCAACCTGTCGAGCGTCGTGCGCGGGCTTGCGCGCGCCGGTGCCGCCGCCTGCACATCGGACGATCCGGAGCAGATCCGCAACGCCGACGGCCTGGTCATCCCGGGCGTGGGCGCGTTCTATGACGCGATCGCCTTTATGCGCCAGAGCGGCGAGGCGGACGCGGTGCTCGACGCCGTTGCCGCCGGAACTCCACTGTTCGGCATCTGCCTGGGCCTTCAGCTGTTTTTTGAGCGCGGTAACGAGGGCGTTCCTGCGGGCGAGGGTGTTGCCGCGGACGGCGACGCCCCCGAGCAGGCTGGCGGTCCCTGGGTCGATGGCCTGGGCATTATGCGCGGTTCGTGCACGCGCTTGGAGTCGAGCCGCCTGAAGGTGCCGCACGTGGGCTGGGACCAGGTGCACATGACGCCCGCCGGTGCTGCCGACCCGCTGCTCGCCGGTTTTGCCGAGGGCGCCAACATGTACTTCACCCACAGCTACGCGGTGGCCGACGACGCCGATGCCGCTGATGTTTTGGCGCGCACGCACTACACGCGGAGCTTCCCGTGCATCGCGCGTCATGGCAACGTGTGGGGCTGTCAGTTCCATCCCGAGAAATCCTCCGCGCTTGGTCAGCGCATTCTTAAGAACTTCGTCAACATCGTCGAGGAGGTTGGCCGATGATCCTGTTTCCCGCAATCGATCTGATCGGCGGCAAGGTTGTGCGCCTGGAGCGCGGCGACCGCAGCCGCTGCAAGGTATATTCCGACGACCCCGTCGCCGTCGCCCGCTCGTTTGCCGAGCAGGACGCGAACTGGGTGCATGTCGTCGATCTGTCCGCTGCTTTTGGTGAGGACGAGGACGCGTGCGCTGCCAACTCGGCGGCGATTAAGGCTATCTGCGGCGTCGACGGCCTGTCCGTGGACGTGGGCGGCGGCGTCCGCTCGCTCGCGCGCATCGACGAGCTGGCCGGCTATGGTGCTCGCCGCATTGCGCTGGGCACCGTGCTGGTGACCGAGCCGGGTTTTGCCGAGGTGGCAGCCCAAGGCTTTGGCGAGCTGTTGGTCGCCGATATTGCCGCGCGCGACGGCCAGGTCAAGGTGAACGGTTGGCGCGATGGTGCGGGTGTGGCGCTCGACGATGCCGTGGCGCAGCTTTCCGAGCTGGGCTTTAAGCATCTGGTGTATACCGACATCGCGCGCGATGGCATGCAGACGGGCATCGATGTGGCGGCGTATCGCCATGTGGCCGAGGTCGCGGGATTTCCCGTCGTGGCTTCGGGCGGCATCTCGACGCTCGACGACATCCGCGCGCTGGCCGCGGTGGGCGAGGGCGCGATTGAAGGCGCCATTACCGGCCGTGCGCTCTACGAGGGCAACTTTACGCTGGTACAGGCGTTGGCCGCCGCCCGAGGGGAGGAGTAGCCCATGCTTACCAAGCGCGTGATTCCCTGTCTAGACGTCAAGGACGGCCGTGTGGTCAAGGGCGTCAACTTTGTGAGCCTGCGCGATGCGGGCGATCCGGTGGAGCTTGCCCGTGCCTACGACCGCGAGGGTGCAGACGAGGTCGTCTTCCTGGACATTACCGCCACGAGCGACAACCGCGCGACGACCATCGAGATGGCGGCGCACGCGGCCGAGGAGCTCGCTATTCCCTATACCGTGGGCGGCGGTTTCTGCGACCTGGCGGGCATGCGAACCATGGTGGCGGCCGGTGCCGACAAGGTATCGCTCAACTCTGCCGCCGTGCGCGACCCGTCGCTGATTAGCCAGGCTGCCGCGGCGTTTGGCAGCCAGGCCGTGGTCGTGGCGATCGATGCCAAGCGCGTTGGCCTGCCTGGGCAGCCGGATGCCGACAAGTGGGAGGTTTTTACCGCAGGAGGCCGCAACGCCACGGGTATCGATGCGGTGGCATGGGCCGAGGAGGCGGCCCGTCGCGGTGCCGGCGAGATCTTGCTCACCAGCATGGATCGCGACGGCACCAAGGCTGGCTTTGACCTGGCGCTCACCCGCGCCGTGGCGCGCGCGGTGCCAATCCCCGTCATCGCGAGCGGCGGCGTGGGCACGCTCGAGCATTTCGCCGAGGGCGTGATCGAGGGCGAAGCCGATGCCGTGCTGGCAGCAAGCGTCTTTCACTTTGGAACCTTCAGCATTCGCCAGGTGAAGGAGTATATGGCCTCGCAGGGCATCCCTGTCAGGTTGGACTTCTAGCGCTGCGGCTTGCCCAGGCACCGCATCTTGCCGCTCAAACCGTCGCTCGCGTACCAAAGTACGCGTCGCTCCTCTTTCGCGGCAACCTGCGGCACTTGGACAACCCTCGCCGACCTGTGGGGCTTACTGTTATTACTTGGGAGAAATGATGACTGAGGTAGTAGAAGCTGCTGATCTTAAATACGACGCCAACGGGCTGATTCCTTGTGTGGTTCAGCAATATGACACCGGCGAGGTGCTTATGGTCGCTTGGATGAACGAGGAATCGGTGGGGCTGACGCTCAAGACCGGGACCACGTGGTTTTGGAGTCGCAGCCGTCAGGAGCTCTGGAACAAGGGCGCGACGAGTGGCAACATGCAGGAGGTCAAGGAGCTCTGGGCCGACTGCGATAGCGATACGCTGCTGGTCAAGGTGGACTCGCCGGGCCCGGCCTGCCATACCGGCAACCGTACCTGCTTCTTTAAGCGCGTAAAGGGGGGAGCGCGATGAGGGTCGTGACGCCGTTCGAAGTCGCCGATTGTAACGCCGAGCTCCTCCGTGCGGGCGTGCCATGCC
The DNA here is from genome assembly GCA_900550965.1 of uncultured Collinsella sp. Taxonomy (GTDB): domain Bacteria; phylum Actinomycetota; class Coriobacteriia; order Coriobacteriales; family Coriobacteriaceae; genus Collinsella. The sequence continues at coordinate 11,629 of URUC01000008.1, forward strand.
GCGTGCACCTGACTGATGCCTGCGGGGCGCAGTCGCTTTGGCTCGAGGCCGAGAAGGAAAGGCTCGATGAGGCCCATGCCGTCATCGTCGAGTTCTTTGAGAAAAAGGGCGCAAAGCCTCGGTTCGATGAGACCGGTACCTACTTTACGCTGCAGTAACGAGAGGAAATAACCATGGGGGTCAGAACAGCTAACGTGCAGCCGGGAAATATCGGCGAGACCTTGACCGGCCTTGCTGAGGTGATTCACGGTCGTCGCGACGCATCGCCGCAGGAGAGCTATACCGCGCGTCTGCTGACCGAAGTCGAGGACGAGCTTCTCAAGAAGCTTGCCGAGGAGGCGAGCGAGGTGATCATGGCCTGCAAGGACAACGACCACGACCACATTCGCTACGAGGCCGGCGACCTGGTCTACCACCTGCTCGTGACGCTTGAGCGCTACGGCATTACCCTCGACGAACTGGCCGGCGAACTCAACGCCCGCCGCCACTAGTCATTGGGGACGTTCTTAAACGACTAGTTAGGCGAGGGGCGTGGACTCCCATTCTCCGGTGAGGTGGGGGATGTCGAAGGTTCGATAACCGCAGCCGTAGGCGTGGGCCTGAGCCTCGCGAATGTTCCAGCAGATGTCGCAGGCGCGGTGCGCGTCCGAGCCAAAAGTGATCGGCACCTCGGCGTGGACAAAGTGACGTAAAAGGCCGGTCGCGGGATAGTAGTCGTCGAGCCCCTTGCGCGGTGCGGCCGTCGAGACCTCAACGCGGCGACCCGTATCGTGCGCGCACTCGGCCATCTGCTGCCAAAACGGCGCGGGGTCAAAGTCGGGCGCAAAGCCTTCCTTCGAAAAGCGCATGACTAGGTCGGGGTGAGCCATTACATCAAAGTTGAGCGGGCTCTCGCAGGCTCGGCACCAGTCATCGACATAGCGCTCCCACACGCCGCGCACGCCTAAGTTTTCCCAAACATGCAGGTTGGTATCGTCGTCGATCCAGCCACAAAGCGAATCGGGCGTATCGGGGCGAGCGACGCTCTCTGTTCCCGCCGTGCCCGCGGCGCCGGCCATGATATCGCCCGGGTCGTCAATCCAATGCACGCTGCCCAAGCGCACCACGGCGCCCTGGGACCAGCGCTCTACCAAGGGCTCGCAGCCTTCGTACCAATCGCATTCAAAGCCATAGATAAGCTCGAGCTCCGGCGCGATCTGCGCGGCGAGCCTGCGGGCGTCCTCAAAAGCCAGGCGATGTGCCGGCAAGTCGCCCTCGACGACCTGCACCTCGCAGTTAGCATCCATGCTGGCAGGCAGGGTGAGGTGGTCGGTCGAGACCATGACGCGGCATCCGGCAGTGGTAGCGGCGCGGACGTTGTCCTCAAACGAGGCGTGCCCGTCCGAGAACGAGGTATGAGTATGGCAATCGACCAGCGGGCAGGCGGGCATGGCGACTCCTTTGCATTTGGTGAATCCGCTCCATTGTAATGGTGCAGCTCTCAACACGCCGCGCACGCCGGGTGCCGAAATCGAGTGGAAAGGCGGGGCGGCGCGTGCCGGCGCCGGCGACTACTTGCTTCGTGCCGCCGCGCGTTTGGCCTGCACTGTTACCATCGCGTGTCTCACGGCGGTGATGGGGCGATAGCGGATCATACGCGGTCCCGACCAACGCATAACCTCGCGGATCTTCTCGCGCATGGCAGGCCGGTAACAATGCGAAGGACATGCCGAGTAAAATGTCTTGGTGCCCATGTGCGGGCAGTGCTCAATGCGCGCGATGGCGTATTTCTGCAGCTCGGCGCATTCGGGGCAGAGCGTAATGGTTCGAAGGCCGAGTTTCACGCGCACGGACTCATCGTCGCCAGCCTGTTCGACCACATGCCCGCCGCCATGATGCCCACGACACCACAGCGCAATCATCTGCGACACCATTTGGGCCTCACGCTCACGTTTGCGTGCTAGCTCCGGTGTGTCGACTGGGCGCGCCATTAGCTCAGCCTCCCATGCTCGACCGAAAGCGAGAAATCGGCAAACGCGCAGGTGCTGGCACGGTGGCTCACGAGCACAATGGTCTTGCCGCGGCGCTTGAGCTCGTCGATTGCCTGCATCACGGACGCCTCGTTGAGAGCATCGAGCGCGCTGGTGGGTTCGTCGAGCAAGATGAAGGGTGCGTCGTTGAGGAAGATGCGCGCAAGGCCGATGCGCTGGCGCTCGCCGCCCGAAAGCGAGTCGCCCAGCTCGGCAACGGGCGTGTCGAGTCCCTGCGGCAGACGGTCGATGAGCGTGGTGAGTGAGGCGGAGCGGCAAGCGTCGAGCAGCTCGGCATCGGTGGCGTTGGCGTGCGCGACCAGCAGGTTCTCGCGTACGGTGCCGCAGAACAGATGCGTGTCCTGGGTCATATAGGCCTCGTGGCTGCGCAGGCTCGCCGTGTTGATGTGGCGGGCATCGACGCCGCTCACCGTGATGGTGCCGGCTGCGGGGTCCCAAAAGCGCATGAGCAGCTTAAGCAGCGTCGACTTGCCCGAACCCGAGCGCCCCATGATGCAGGTCATGGTACCGGGCGCAAAGGTGCAGGTCACGTCGTCGAGGATGAGACTCGCAGCGGTGTCGTTCGCGACCTGCTCTGTGGCGCCCGCACCGCCCGCGTCCACGCCGCCCACATAGCTAAAGCTCACATGCTCGGCTGCGGCGCCGGCAAACTCAACGTTCTGTCCATCGGCGACCTCGGCGCACTGGGGCTGCTCGTCGAGCAAATCGAGCACGCGTGCGCCCGAGGCGAGCGTCTCCTGCAGTGAGGCGCCCAGGCGGCTCACGGCCATCACCGAGCCAAACGACGACACAAAGGTAAAGACGGCGACAAACGCCGCGGCAAAATCAATCGTTCCCGCAGAAACCAGCTGCAGCGCACGCTCGAGCATCACCAGATTGGCCGCAAGAATAAGCGCATCGGCTACGGCCTCGCTGGCCGCCTGGCGGCGCTTGAGGCGCGCGTCCACGGCGCCGACTTGCTCGGTCAGCTTGCCCAGGGCACGGCTGCGATCGGCGCCACCGGCAAACTGGATAGTCTCGGACGCGCCGCGTAGACTGTCGAGCACAAAGGCACCCAGCTTACCGGCGCCCTCGCGGCTCTGGCGGCCGGTGGTGCCGCACGCCTTGGCCGAGGTCAGGGGCAGCAGCACGCCCAGGACCGCGTAGGCCACGAGCGCGATGCCCGCGAGCTCGGGGCTCACAGCCAGCAAAAAGCCCTCAAACACAACGGTGCAGACCAGAGCGATGGCAATGGGCGAGATGGTGTGCGCGTAGAAGACCTCGAGCAGCTCGATATCCGAGGTGACCAGGCTCACGAGCTCGCCCTTGCCGCGGCCCTCGAGCTTGGCGGGGGCGAGCTGGCGCAGGGCGCCAAACACCAGGTCGCGAATGTGCGCGAGCAGGCGAAACGCGATGTAATGGTTGCAGAGCTGCTCGCCGTAGTGGAGCGGCCCGCGTGCGATGCCGCAGGCGGCACAGGCCGCGCATGCTGCGATCAGACCAAGCCCCAAGGCGTTGCGGCCCAGCGCGGCCATAAGGCCAAGGGCGCCAAAGGCCGGCACGAACGCGGCGGTGAGCATACCAATGCTGCCCAGCGCGACGGCTAGCACAAGCCAGCCGGCAAGCGGTCGGACGAGCCCCATCATGCGCCATATGATGGACGGCGCCGAGCGACGGGCGCGGCCGGAGTCAGGCGCCGCGGTAGCGGAAGATGAGCCGGCACCGTTGAGGCCATCGGTACGGGCAGTACTGCCGCCAACAGCCTCAACCGCGCCGGCATCCTCGGCATCATCCTCCGCATACGCATATGCCGAGAGCTGCTCCTGGCTGTTCCACATGCGCGCATAGGCGCCCGCGTCCGACAGGAGCTCATCATGGGTGCCGCGCTCGGCAATGCGACCGCGCTCCAGCACCAGAATCTGATCGGCGTCCACGATTGTCGACAGGCGATGCGCCACCACGATTACGGTGTGCTCGCCGGCGAGCGATGCAATGACCTCGCCGATTGCGGCTTCGCTTGTGGCATCGACGTTGCTCGTCGCCTCGTCAAACACATAGATCGGCGAGTCGTGCAGCAGGGCGCGTGCCATGCACACGCGCTGGCGCTGGCCACCCGAAAGGTTGGTGCCGCCCTCGTTAATCACCATGTCGAGCCCGCCGTTGGCCTGCACAAAGGCCGCCACGCGCGTGCGGCCGAGCGCGCGCAAAAGCTCGGCGTCGGTGGCGTTGGGCTGGGCGAGCAGCAGGTTGTCGCGCAGGGTGCCGGCAAACAGGTAGCCGTTGGTGGGCACCAGGGTGACGGCACGCATGAGTGAGGCGGCCGTGGCATCGCGCAGCTCGACGCCGCCAATGCGAACGCTGCCACGGTAGGCACCCTTGCGGCCCGCGATAATCCCCGCGAGCGTGGACTTGCCGCCGCCGCTTTCGCCCACGAGTGCCACGAGCGAGCCGTGCGCAATGGTCGCGCTGGCGCTGTCCAGCACCGTGCGGTTGCCGTATGCATGGCTCACGCCCGCGGGCTCGATATCGCCGCGACCGTCAAGCTCAACATCGCCGCGCTCGGGCTCGGGCGTATCCAGAATGCCAAACATGCGGCGCGAGGCGGCCATGCCGTTCATGGCCGTGTGGAACAGCGATCCCAGGCGGCGCATGGGCAAAAAGAACTCCTGCGACAGAAAGACGATGAGGAAGGCAGCCTCAAAGCCAATCTTGCCCGTGGCGAGCTGCAGCGCGGCTACGATAATGCCGAGCGCGGCGCCCATATAGACGACCAGGTCCATAACGCAAATGGAGCGCAGCTGCATCACCAGCAGGCGCATGGTCGCTGTGCGGAAACGCTCGGACTCTGCGTTGATGCGCTCGTGCCAGCTGCGATCGGCCTGGTAGACCTTAAGGGTGGTGAGACCCTGCACGGCCTCCAGGAACATGCCGCCCAGATCGACATAGCTGCCCCAGTACTCGGCACCGATCTTTTTGGCGTTGCGCATGACCATCATGATGGAGACGGGGATGACCGGAACGCAGGCGAGCAGCAGCGCGGCGGGAAGACCCGCCTGGCCCACGAGCAGTACAAACAGCGTGATGGGTGCCAAGCCCGCAAAGAAGAGCTGCGGCAGGTAGCCGCCAAAGTACACCTGGAGTTGCGTGGCGCCCTCGACGCTGGTCTGGACGGCCTCGGCGGTGGGGACGGTCTCGGTGTAGGAGGGGCCGAGTGCGGTGAGCTTGTCGTAGACGAGCGAGCGCACGCGGCGGACGGCTTTGAAGGCGGCCTTGTCACCGGAACGCTGCGCCAGATAGATGGCGGCGGCGCGCACGATGATGGCGCCGGCGAGCGGCGGAGTTGCCTGCGCGAGCGCGTCGACGGCGAGTGCAGCCGGCAGTCCGCCGGCAACGATGCCGCCCAGAATGCGCGCGAGGATCCACATCACCGTGATGTTTGCCATCAGCGCGATCCATTTAAACAGGACGCTCGCCACAATGTAGGGCGTTGCCTGCGGAACCAGGGAGAAGAGCCGCTTCTCGAACATGAAACCTCCTATGCCGTAACGGTGCCGGGCTGGGTCCTCGGCAGCCGCTTAGTTAGCCAAATGCAACTAGAGTAACATCGTGCAGCGGGTAAGTATGCCGAGGGTAATTTTTAGCCGATGAACTGCGTAGACAGTTCAAAATTGTTGAGTGCGGCGAACTTTGTGGTGGACGGAATGCGGGCGCAATTTTGATCGTGTGCGGCCCGCTCCAAAACGTGTACGTCAGCCTCCAAAACCGACAAAAAATGACATGTTTGGAGGCTGACGTACATGTTTGGATAGGGGCAAGGGCGACGACGGACGAAAGTCACGCCTGTGCCACGTTCGATGTGCTAGCGTTTGGGTGAATAAAACGAGCCCGTGCGGAAAGGATCCGGACCGTATGCAACGTGGAAGTACATCTCCGCTGTCCCGCGAGACCGATGCGCCCGAAACCATCGTCAAGCTGGAGTGCGACATCGATGATGCGTCGCCCGAGGTACTCGCCTATGCCGCTGACCGCCTGCGCGAGGCCGGCGCCCGCGAGGTGCACTGGCTGCCCCTCTACTGCAAAAAAGGCCGCCCCGGCTGGCAGTTGCAGGTGATCTGCTCACACGAGGATATCGAGCGCCTGCAGACGATTATCTTTTTGGAGACCACGACCAACGCCATTCGTCGCCAGGTGATGGAACGCGTTTGCCTGCCGCGCCGATTCGAGCAGGTGACAACGCCTTGGGGCGAGGTATCCGTTAAGGTGGCGACCCTGCCCGATGGCAGTGAACGTGCGGCTCCCGAGTACGAGGACTGTGCTCGCCTTGCCCGCGAGCACAACGTGCCGCTCCAACGCGTGATGCAAGCGGCCCAAGCCGCGGCGTTGCGATTTGAGTGATGCGGGCGAGTGACGCGCCGCGCCAATCCAATTAACCCCACCGAAAGGACTCCCCATGAAATACCTCATCGCTTCCGACATCCATGGCTCGGCATACTGGGCCGAGCGCCTCTGCACTGCCATCGAATCCGAACAGCCCGACCGCATTGTGCTGCTGGGCGACCTGCTCTACCACGGCCCGCGTAACGACCTGCCGCGCGACTACGCCCCCAAACGCGTGATTCCGCTGCTCAACGCCCTGGCCGACCGCATCATCGCGGTGCGCGGCAACTGCGACGCCGAGGTCGACCAGATGGTCCTCGACTTCCCCGTCATGGCTGACTACGCCACACTATTCGACGAGACCGGACGTGAACTGTTCCTGACGCACGGCCACGTCTTTGGCGCCGGCATGCATAACAGCGTTGACCACGCGCCCGCGCTGCCCGAGGGCTCCGCGCTCGTCTACGGCCATACGCACATCAAGGTTAACGAGGAAAGCGCCGCGCACCCGGGTCTGTGGCTCTTCAATCCCGGCAGCGTGAGCATCCCCAAGGACGGCACACATAGCTACGGCGTCTACGAGGGCGGCGCGTTCCGCCATGTGATCATGGGGGAGGACTAACCATGGCCGAGCATATGGCTCAGCAAAATGCCGAGGGTTCGCGCGACCTGTCCACGCTGGTAGACGCGTCGGCCGAGCTGCAGCATCTGGTGCAGACCATCTGGCGCCTGCGTCAGCCCGACGGCTGCCCGTGGGACCGCGAGCAGACGCACCGCAGCATTGGCAAGAACATGATCGAGGAAGCCTACGAGGCGCTCGACTGCATCGAGGCCGACGACGCGGCACACCTGCGCGAGGAGTTGGGCGACGTGCTCATGCAGGTCGTACTGCATGCGCAGATTGCGGCGGATGCCGGCGAGTTTTCGCTGGCCGATGTGGCGCGCGATATCGACGCCAAGCTCATCCGTCGTCACCCGCACGTGTTTGGCGATGCGGATGCCGACAACTCCGACGAGGTGCTCAAGATTTGGGACGAGGTCAAGCTTGCCGAGAAGGCCGCCAAAGACCAGGCCGTGGCGGCAGGCGGGGCCGCACCCGAGGGTCTGCTCGACGGTGTGCCCACGCACCTGCCGGCGCTGATGCAGGCTCAGAAGGTGTCGCGCAAGGCGGCTGCCGTGGGCTTTGAGTGGGAGACGGTCCAGGACGTGTGGGACGAGGTCGCTGAGGAGCGTGCCGAGTTTGAGGCCGAGGCTCCCGGCTCGCCCGAGCGCGAGATGGAGTTTGGCGACCTGCTCTTTGCCCTGGTCAACGTTGCGCGCAAGGAGGGAATCGACGCCGAGAGCGCCCTGCGTGCCAGCACGGCAAAGTTCCGCCGCCGCTGGGCCGCGATGGAGCAGATGGCGGCCGACGCCCACGTGGATCTGGCCGAGCTTTCGACCCACGGCCTCAATGACCTCTGGGATGCCGCAAAGGCAGAGGAGTAAGACTGCGGGGGCGACGGGACGGACTTTCTCATCGCCCCCATTATTTTTCAAAAAGATTGTATCCCTTGGCTAACTTAGGGCATAATGCAAAAAGTGCGACATGGCTAACTTACGGAGGCACGCCGATGGTGCACGGTCAGCCGGTCGCCAAGCATTCAACCCGTTTCCAAGTGAGAGGGAGACAACATGAGCGATATTTTGGACGTCTACGGTCGCGAGGTGCTCGACAGCCGCGGCAATCCCACCGTCGAGGTCGAGGTCGTGCTCGAGGACGGCAGCTTTGGCCGCGCAATGGTGCCTTCGGGTGCTTCGACCGGCGCCTTTGAGGCCTGCGAACTGCGCGATGGCGACAAGGGCCGCTACCTGGGCAAGGGCGTTTCGCAGGCCGTCGAGCATGTCAACAACGAGTGCGCTAACGCCGTCGTGGGCCTCGATGCCTTCGACCAGCGCGCCGTCGATGCCGCGCTAATTGCCGCGGACGGTACCCCCAACAAGACCAAGCTCGGTGCCAACGCCATCCTGGGCGTGTCGCTGGCCGTCGCCCGCGCCGCTGCCGAGTCGGCGGGCCTGTCGCTGTACCAGTACCTGGGCGGCGTCAACGCTCATCTGCTGCCCACACCTATGATGAACATCCTCAACGGCGGCGTGCATGCCGACAATAACGTTGACTTCCAGGAGTTCATGATCATGCCGGTGGGCGCCCCGAGTTTTGCCGAGGGCCTGCGCTGGTGCGCCGAGGTCTACCACACCCTCAAGGGCGTGCTGCACGAGGCCGGCCTGGGCGGCGGCGTGGGCGACGAGGGTGGCTTTGCCCCCAACCTTAAGACCAATGCCGAGCCGTTCGAGTACATCACCAAGGCCGTCGAGAAGGCTGGCTTTAAGCCCGGCGTCGACTTCATGTACGCCATGGATCCGGCGTCCACCGAGTTCTACAACGCTGAGACCGGTATGTATGAGCTCAAGGGCGAGGGCGTGGAGTACACGAGTGCCCAGATGGTCGATTACTGGGAGAAGCTCGTCGACACCTATCCCATCATCTCCATCGAGGACGGCATGGCCGAGGAGGACTGGGACGGCTGGGTCGAGCTCACCCGTCGCATTGGCAACAAGGTGCAGCTGGTGGGCGACGACCTGTTCGTCACCAACACCGAGCGCCTCAAGAAGGGCATCGAGCTGGGTGCCGCCAACGCGATCCTGGTCAAGGTCAACCAGATCGGCACGCTCACCGAGTCGCTCGAGGCCATCGAGACCGCCAAGGAGGCCGGTTACGCTTGCATCGTGAGCCACCGCTCCGGCGAGACCGAGGACTCCACGATCGCCGACCTGGTCGTGGGCGTCAACGCCGGCCAGATCAAGTCGGGCGCCCCGTGCCGCAGCGACCGTATCGCCAAGTACAACCAGCTCATCCGCATCGAGGACGAGCTCGAGGGCAGCGCGCGCTACGCCGGCAAGGCCGCGTTCTACAACATTCGCTAGGCACGCGGAGGTCGCGGGGGCGGGGAAGACTCGGATTTGCCTTGCTCCAGCCGGGCGCTGTTGAGCACCATTGGGCGCTGGGCCATATGACTCAGCGCCTTTTTTATGTCGAGCAAAGGCTGGCGAAGGCGGTGCGGGCGCTCGTGCTATAACTAGAATACTTAGCGCAAACAAACCTCAACCGCACAAGGCGCACATGGATCAGATTTACGACAACAGGTACTATTCCGCCGGTTCGCGTGAGCCGTCGCCTCGCCGTGCGCGCACGGTGCAGCTCGGTGGGTCCGCCTACGCCGGCGCCGACCGCTCCATGCAGCGCCCGACAAGTACCTCGCGCCCCAATGCTCAAGTGAATACTTCGACAGATGGACCAGTGCGCCCGGCACGTTCGTCGCATGCTCAGCGCTCGTCGGCTCAAACGCACGATAGGTCGAGCAGGCCTTCGAACCGTTTTTCGGGCTCGGACTTTATGCACTACGCCAACGACAACGCGGTGGTCAAGGCGATCTACGACTTTACCCACGGTCCTCAGCGAGGGCTATTCATCGGCATTGTCGTTGCCCTGGTGCTCGTGAGCCTGTATTTCCCCGTGCGCGATCTGTACGTGGCAAAGCGTTCGAGCGATATCTTGGCCAAGCAGGTCGAGATTCGTCAGCAATACAATGATGAGCTGCAAAAAAGCGTCGACAAACTGCTCTCGGAGGAGGGCATTAAGGATGCGGCGTCCGAGGATCTGGGCCTGGTGATGCCCGGCGAGAAGAGGATTGAAGTGCAGGGCCTGGACGACGATTCGGATTCGTCTTCGAGCAAGAAGTCGTCGAACGCCAAGAAGGCCAGCGAAGTTGCCAAGGAAATCGAAGAAGTCGGTAAGGACGCCCCGTGGTACATCCAGGCGCTCGACATGCTGTTTGGGTTTAACGGTGTCGAGGGCCAGACGGTCGTGTCCAACGGCAAATAGCGCCCGGAGGGGAGCCCGCAATGGCAGATTGCAAACGATATAAGGTGGCGGCGATCGATCTGGGAACGGTGTCGTCGCGACTGGTGCTGGCGCAGGTCGAGGGCGGGGCGATCGTGGAATCGTCCAAGCATACCGAGATTACCGACCTGGGCGAGGGTGTGGACGCGACGGGTCGCTTTTGCGAGGCGGCGGTCGAGCGCGTGCTCGCTGCATGCCGCATGTTTGTGGACGAGGCGCGTGCCTTTGGGGCCGCGTGCATTTGCACCACATGCACGAGCGCCGCGCGCGATGCATCCAATGCCGCACTGCTGCTGGACGGTCTGCGTGAGCTGGGGTTCGAACCGCAGGTGATTCCGGGCGAGGTCGAGGCGCGCCTGACGTTTTTTGGCGTGGCGCACGACTTTGCCGGCGAGCGCATCATTGTTGCCGATTCGGGCGGCGGATCCACGGAGCTCGCGACGGGCGTCTATGCGCCGGAGCGTGGGGTCTTTGCGCTGGAGGGCACGCGTTCGCTGGACATCGGTTGTCGTCGCGTGACGGAGCGCTTTTTCTCCGCGTTGCCGCCCGCGGATGGCGAGCTTGCTGCCGCTGCCGCGTGGGCAGGCGAGCAGTTCGCCGCCTATTTTGAGGGCCTGCCTGTCGACTTTGAGCGCGCCGAACGCTTAGTCGCGGTGGGCGGCACGGTGACTACGCTGGTGGCTCTGGTCCACGAGCTGGAACCGTACGATTCGAGCTTTGTGCACCTACGCGAGCTGTCGCTGGAGCAGGTCTCGGCCGCTATCGAGCGCATGTCTGTGTTGGACGCGGAAGGCATCGCCGCGCTACCGGGTGTACAGCCCAAACGCGCGGGCGTGATCTTGGCTGGTGCCGTGGTGATTCGCGAGCTTATGCGAGCCGGCGGCTACGACACGCTCACCGTAAGCGAGAACAGCCTGCTTGCCGGCATGGCCGCCACCATTAACGAGGTTCTTGACGGCGAGCTACCCACCATCGGCTGGACCCCGAGCCTCAGCGCCTTCCAATAAGTTGCGGTGAAATACGGACTAAAATCGCCCTTTCGGGCACCAAACAGTCCCTATTCCACCGCAACTTCATGGGGGTGTGTGACAATGCCCGTCGGAAAACATCTGCTGTCTTTGGGGGTCTATCTATGCTGTACGAGTTTTGTGCCGAGAACTTTGAGCGTGTGCCGGCGGCTATCGATGCCGGTGCAAGGCGTATCGAGCTGTGCGACAACCTTGCCGTCGGTGGTACCACGCCCTCGGCCGGCGTTATCAGCACTACGGTCAGCTATGCTCACGAGCATGACGCGCGAGTGATGTGCATGATTCGCCCGCGTGGCGGTGACTTTCACTACAACCAGGACGAGCTGCGCATGATGGAGATGGACTTGGGTCTTGCCGTGAGCGCCGGCGTTGACGGCCTGGTCTTTGGCTGCTGCAAGCCCTGTGCCGGCGGCTGGGCGCTCGACGAGCTCACCCTCGGCGCCCTCGTGATGGCTACGGGCTGCGCGACCGAGGAGTGCAAGCGCGGGGCCATCGATATCACCTTCCACATGGCCTTTGACCAGCTCTCGCTCGAGGCTCAGCTCGATGCCATTGACGCACTCGCCGACTGCGGCATCACGCGCATCCTGACGCATGGTGGTGCTGCCGGAACGCCGATCGAGGACAACCTGGAGCACCTGTCGCGTCTTGTCGAGTATGCGGGCGACCGCCTGACCATTCTTCCCGGTGGCGGCATTTCCACGGCCAATCGCGATACCGTGGCGGCGGCACTGGGCGTCTCCGAACTCCATGGCACCAAGATCGTGCCGCTGGAGGTATAACCCGTGGCGCTGGTATTTGACGTTCAGCAGGCGAACGGTAAGCCCGACGACAACCGTCGTCCCGGCACCGCGTGCCCCTTTTGCGATACCGAGGAACTCGCCAATATCATCCGGCGCGACGGTGGCTGCATCTGGCTCGAGAATAAGTTTAAGACCTTGCGGGCCACTCGCCAGACCGTATTGATTGAGTCGTCCGACCACGACGCCGACCTGGTGACCTATGCGCCGGACGAGCTGCATCATGTTATGCGGTTTGCCCTGGATTGCTGGCAGCGGATGATTGACTCCCGACAGTATCGCAGCGTTCTCATGTACAAGAACAAGGGCCCACTTTCGGGCGGCAGTCTGGTCCATCCGCACATGCAGATTGTGGGTTTGGAGCAGGAAGACGGCTATGCTTCGCTGGCTTCCGCCAATTTCGAAGGCATCAATGTCTGGCAACAGGGGAGAATCTCGGTCAATATCTCAGCCGAACCGATCATGGGGTTCTTTGAGATCAACGTTTCAGCCCCGCAGGGAATCGCCGCCAGCGATGACGCACGAGACCAAGCCGAGGCGGATCTCTTTGCCGATGCGATCCAGGTAGCTCTGCGCTATATCCTAAACGAGCACCACGGTGGTCGCGCAGAGTCGTACAACTTGTTCTTCTATCACCTGGGCGGTCGGACCATTGCCAAGGCGCTGCCGCGTTGGGTGGTTTCGCCCTACTTTGTCGGCTATCGTTTGGCCCAAGTCAATGCCGAGACGACGCTCGATATCGATGCTGAGCGTCTGCGTGCGCATCTGGAAACGCTCGTATAGCAAGACTAACACCCGCGTAATGCGCACAGCCTAGCGCGCCATGGCGTCGCGGCCGGCTTCGACCCGCTTGCGCTGTTTGGTGCGCTCCTCGCAGGTTAGGCACTCAAAGAGATGCCCGATAATCGAGGCCAGCACCTGCTGAAACAGCGTGCCGCACATGACGGGGAACACGACCTCGCCCGGAAAGTACTGCGTGGCGATGACGGCACCCGAAGAGATGTTGCGCATGCCGCAGGTAAAGCACATGGTAGTCGTCTCGCTATATGGCAGATGCAGCGCACGTGCGACCAGAAAACCGACGACAAAGCCGCTGATGGCGAAGACCAAAATAAAGAGGGCGACTTCCAGGCGCACCGCGTTTATGTGCAGCACGTACTCGCTCATAGCGGTGGAGTTGGACGCGATGACGCCCATCATCATGAACTTGCAGGCGGGCGAGAGCACGGGAGAGAGTTTCTCGTGGCCCCAGCCGCGCGTGAGTTCATTGATGGCAATACCGAGCACAGCGGGGATGGCGATCATAAAGGCCATGTTCTGCATCATGCTCGGCACGTCGATCGAGACGGTGGCGCCCAGCAGGAGCTTGAGCGTAAGCGGAATCGTCACAGGTGAGATGACCGAGGACGTCAGGATGATGGTGAGCGCGAGCGGGCCGTTGCCGCCGAACATGCTGATCCACATAAAAGCGGTGACGGCCACGGGCACGCTGTATTCGAGCACAATGCCGCAGACAAGGTTGGGGTTGGAGCCAAAGAAGAGTGACCCCATGGCATACGCCGCGATGGGAATAAGCACCGCCGAGACGAGCAGCGCCAAGACTAGGTGCAACGGACGGCGGAACACCTCGGTTACCTGGTGAAAGGTGTTGCTGAGCGCACCCTGAAACGTCATAAAGGCAAACAAGGTGGGAACGATGGGCTTGAGTACGCCAATCTGTTGGGGAAAGAGCACGCCGAGTGCCACGCAAATCGGAACGATGACCTGCATGTGCCCCGCGAGAAACTTGCCCAGTCCAACCCATTGCTTCATATGCGCTTGTGACTCCCTTTGCCCGTGAACCCGTTTTGAATGGATATGCTAGACGCTCGCATGCGTCCGTGCGTCAGAAACGCTCGAATATTTCGGGGCTATTACCGGCATCGTTTACCGAAACCGCGGCGTGCTGCGGCGATTTGCGTCTGCTCTGCACGGTATAATAAATCCGTTCAACAGATCTGCCTGCCGAAGCGGGCATACACAGAGGACTCATCGCTATGAACCGTGAGAGGTATCGCGGCGACCTGCCCCTATCGGGGGTGGGCGCCTATGTCATCGCTTAAGACGACGCATCGCTGGGCGGTCGCTCAGCAAAACCCCGAGCTCGAAAAGGAGCTTTCGGCTGGCCTGGGCATTCCCGGGCTGGTGGCGCGTATTATGGTCGCGCACGGCATTACATCCATCGAAGAAGGTCAGCTGTTTTTGACGCCTTCGCTCGATCGCGACTGGGCCGAGCCACTCATTATCCCGGGCATGTCGGTCGTTGCCGACCGCGTCGAGCGTGCTATTTGCAACCACGAGCACATTGCGGTCTTTGGCGATTTTGACGTTGACGGTATTACGTCGACCTGCCTGTTGACCGAGGCACTACGCACGTTTGGCGCCGATGTCACGCCGTTTATTCCGCATCGCTTTGACGAGGGCTACGGTCTTTCGCGCGCGGCGCTCGACCGCGTTAACGAGCTCGCTCGCCCCCAGCTGATCGTGACCGTCGATAACGGCATTGCCGCCAAGGAAGAGGTTTCCTATCTGGAGAGCCTGGGGATCGATTTGGTGGTCACGGACCATCACGAGCCCTCCGATCAGGTGCCGCAGGGTGTGCCCCTTACCGACCCCAAGCTCGAGGACGAGGGCCCCTCGCGCGAGCTTGCCGGTGCTGGTGTGGCGCTCAAGCTGGTGCAAGTCCTGGGTGAGCGTTTGGGCAAGCCGTCGTATTGGCGTTCGCTGATCGAGGTCGCGGCGCTGGGCACCGTGTCCGACATGATGCCGCTCACGCCCGAGAATCGCGCACTGGTCGCCGAGGGCATCCAACAGATGCGCGTGACGGCCCGTCCCGGCTATATCGCGCTTGCCGCACTTGCCAAGGCCGACCTTTCTACCATTACGGCCGACGGCCTGTCGTTTTCGCTCATCCCTCGTCTGAATGCTGCCGGCCGCATGGCTGATCCCAAGCTGGCGCTCGACCTGCTGCTTGCCCGCGATCCTATCGAGGCAAGTGCACTGGCAGCCGAGCTCGAGGAAATCAACCGTCAGCGCCGCGAGATCGAGGCGGAGCTCACACGCGACGCCATGGCAAAGGTCGAGGAGACCTATGACGGCGGTCGCGCAATCGTCGTGGGTGGCGAGGGCTGGCACGAGGGCGTCAAGGGTATCGTAGCGAGCCGCCTGACCAACCGTTATCACGTGCCGGCGCTGCTCTTCTCGATTGAGGACGGCGTTGCGCGCGGATCGGGTCGCTCGGTGGGCAAGGTCAACCTGTTCGACGCCGTCGAGCGTTGTTCCGACCTGCTGATTCGTCGCGGCGGACATGCCGGTGCGGTGGGTGTGACCATCGAGGCATCCAAGCTCGATGAGTTCCGCCGCCGCCTTTCCGCCGTGCTATCGGAGCTTCCCGCCGAGGACTTTGAAGACACCGACGAGGTCGCCGCCACCGTCGACCTTTCCGAGCTGAATATCGAGACCATCGAGCAGATCTCCCGTCTTGAGCCGTTTGGCCAGGGCAACAAGGTGCCGCTGCTGGCTGCCGAGGGCGTGACGATGTGCGACCGCGCCGTGGTGGGCAAAACCGGCGAGCACATGCGCTTTGTGGCGACCGATGGCGCCGCGAGTGTGCCGGCCATTATGTTCCGCGTGCCGCAAATCGATAAGCTCATCAACTGCGATAGCGCTGTCGACTTGGTGTTCGAGGCCGTTGCCGAGCATTGGCAGGGGCGTGTGAAGCCCAAGCTCATGATCAAGGATGTTCTGGTCCGCGATACCACGCTGCCCAGCGTCGACGATCCGGCATGCGAGCTTCGTCGTGGCGTGCAGCCGGCGGATTCCGGCCTGCGCCTGGAGTCGCGTAAGCGCGAGACGCTCGCCCAGCTTTCCTATACCGAGCTCACGCGCTCGCTTATCCATAGCTTTATCGGATCGAACCAGCCGCACCGCGCGCAGGTTGAGGCGCTCGATGCCTTGGCCGACCACCAGAGCGTCTTGGCCGTTATGGGAACGGGCCGCGGCAAGTCTCTCATCTTCCATGTACATGCTGCGCGCGAGGCTGTCCTTCGCGGACGTGCGAGCATCTTTGTCTATCCGCTGCGTGCGCTTGTTGCCGACCAGGCCTATCACCTCTCGTCGACGATGGCAGCGCTTGGCATTGGCGTTGGCGTGCTGACCGGCGAGACCGTGGAGGCCGCACGCGATGATGTGTTCGCCGGCCTAGCTTCGGGCCGCACCGGTATCGTGCTCACGACGCCCGAGTTCCTATCTATCCACCGTGACCGCTTCGCGCGTTCGGGCCGCATCGGCTTTGTCGTTATCGATGAGGCGCACCACGCCGGCCTTGCCAAGGGCGGCGACCGCAGCGCCTATCTCGACATGCCCGATATCCTCAAAGCCCTGGGCGACCCGGTTGTTATGGCTGCGACGGCCACCGCGACGGCTCCGGTCGTGGCCGAGCTTGCCCGCATGCTGCCGATTACTCGCACGGTGGTCGACGAGACGGTGCGCGAGAACCTGCAGCTCGAGGACGACCGCGACCTTGCGAGCCGCGAGAACCGTTTGGTGTCGATCGTGGCGACGGGGGAGAAGACCGTCATTTACGTCAATTCGCGCGACCAGTCCGTGGCGCTCGCCAAGACGTTGCGCAAGCGTGTGCCCGATTGCGCAACCCATATCGCGTTCTATAACGCGGGGCTTGCGCGCTCCGATCGCCGCCGCGTGGAGGAAGCATTCCGAGACGGAAGCCTCAGCTGCATCGTTTCGACCTCCGCCTTTGGCGAGGGTGTCAATCTGCCCGATATCCGCCATGTCGTGCTGTACCACATGCCGTTTGGCGCCATTGAGTTCAACCAGATGAGCGGGCGTGCCGGTCGTGACGGACAGCCCGCCGTGATCCACCTGCTCTATTCGTCGCGCGATGCCCGCATCAACGAGCGCCTGCTCGACTGCTACGCACCCGAGCGCGACGAACTCGTCACACTCTATCGTGCGCTGCAGACCATGTGGCGCTCCAACCGCGGTAAGACCGGGGATGATTCATTCTGCGCAAGCGATATCGACATCGCGCAGATGTGCCTTGCCATCGATGCTCGCACGCCGGTCGACGAGCGTTCGGTGGAAAGCGGCCTGGGAATCTTCGAAGAGCTTGGTTTCTGTCGAGTTTCGGGGTTTGACGACACCCGTCGCATTGCGATGGCCGAAAACCCCGGCCGCGTGCAATTGAGCAGGTCAATTCGCTATTTGGAGGGCTTGCGCTCGCGCATGGAGTTCTCGGCTTTCCGGAGTTGGGCGCTCGATTCGTGCGCTTCTGATATGCTAGCCAAAGTTAACCGCCCGATCGTACCGCGGGCCTAGGGGAAGGGGACCTCGATGGATGCCGCAGCCCGTACCGCCCATGATTCCACCCTCCAGCCGTTCTCGGAGATGGAGCACTATAAGCATGCCGATGAGCTGCCGCCCGAGATTATGGCGGACAGCTACGACAAGCTGGAGCGCCTGTGCCTCAAATATATGAATGAGGACGACTTTTCTAAGGTTGAGCAGGCCTACTGCTTTGCCGCCGAGAAGCACTGCAACCAAAAGCGCCGCTCGGGCGAGATGTACATTAACCATCCTGTCGAGGTTGCCATCATTTTGGCCGATCTCAAGATGGACTGCGATGTGGTGTGTGCCGCGCTGCTGCACGATACCGTCGAGGATACCGAGACCTCGCTCACCGATGTTTCCGGCCTGTTTGGCGATACGGTGGCCGAGCTCGTCGATGGCGTGACCAAGCTCACCAACATCGAAGTCGACAGCATGGACGAGAAGCAGGCGCTCACGCTGCGCAAGATGTTCCTCGCCATGTCCAAGGACATCCGCGTCATCATCGTTAAACTTGCCGACCGTCTGCACAACATGCGAACGCTGGCAGCCCTGCGCGAGGACCGTCGCCTGTTTAAGGCTCGCGAGACCATGGACGTGTACGCGCCCTTGGCCGACCGCCTGGGCATGAGCTCTATTAAGTGGGAGCTCGAGGACCTGTCCTTCTTCTACCTGGAGCCCGATGCCTACCAGCGCATCGCGCGTATGGTAGCTGAGTCGCGCGAGGTCCGCGAACGCTACCTTGCCGAGACCATCAAGACGCTCACCGACGAGCTCAACCGCATTGGTCTGGAGGACTTCCAGATCAACGGCCGCTCCAAGCACTATTGGTCCATCTACCAAAAGATGAAGCGCAAGGGCAAGGAGTTCTCCGAGATCTACGACCTGGTGGCGCTGCGCGTTATTACCCATTCGGTGCGCGATTGCTACTCCACGCTCGGTGCGGTGCATACGCTGTGGCACCCCATGCCTGGTCGCTTTAAAGACTATATCGCCATGCCTAAGGTCAATAACTACCAGTCGCTCCACACGACGGTCATCGGCCCTACGGCTCGTCCGCTCGAGATTCAGATTCGAACCTACGAGATGCATGAGCAGGCCGAGTACGGCATTGCCGCCCACTGGCTATATAAGAAGTCGGGCGGATCGTCTGCTTCCAAGACCAATGACGCTCAACGTTTGGACGACCAGATCAACTGGCTCAAGCATTCGCTCGATTGGGCGGCTTCCGACGAGATCACCGATGCCAAGGAATACCTGCACTCGCTGAAGGTCGATCTGTTCGATCAGGAGATCTTTGTCTTCACGCCCAAAGGCGAGGTCATGGCGCTTCGTGCCGGCTCCACGCCGCTCGACTTTGCCTATGCCGTTCACACCGAGGTGGGAAACCACTGCGTCGGCGCCAAAATCAACGGTGCGGTGGCTCCGCTCACGCACGAGATCAAGACGGGCGACCGCGTTGAAATCCTGACTAACAAGAGTTCCAAGCCGTCGCGCGATTGGCTCAAGATCGTTAAGACACCTTCCGCCAAGTCAAAGATCCGCCGCTATTTTGCCGCCGCGACCAAGGACGACGACGCTGCCGCCGGTCGCGATATGCTGGCCAAGGACCTGCGTAAGCGTGGCTATGGCATTTCTACGCCGCGTTCGACGCGTGCACTCAACGCCGTGGCGGAGCAGTTTAACTTCAAGCAGCTCGAGGACCTGTTTGCCGCCGTCGGCGCCGGCAAGGTTGCCCCGCGCGCTGTGGGCAATAAGGTCGAGCAAATCTTGGACCCCAAGCCCGAGGAACAGCTCACCAAGGCCGAGGCTATCGCCGAGGTCGTGAAGCAGCCCGCTCGCGGCTCCAACCGCAAGCCGCAAAAGCACGGCAAGAGCGCCAGTAACGGCATTATCGTCAAGGGCGAGAGCAACAGCGGCCTGCTGGTCCGTCTGGCTCATTGCTGCAACCCCGTGACGGGCGACGACATCGTCGGCTTCATCACGCGCGGTCGCGGCGTTTCGGTGCATCGCGCCAACTGCCCTAACGTCAAGGGTCTCATGGAACATCCCGAGCGCATGATCGATGTGGAGTGGGACGGCGCTGCCGACACCCTCTTCCAGGTCGAGATCGTGGTCGAGTGCCTGGACCGCATGGGCCTGCTCAAGGACGTCACCATTGCCATTGGCGATGCGGGCGGCAATATCCTTTCTGCCGCTACGTCGACCAACCGCGAGGGTATTGCAACCCTGCGCTTTATGGTCGAGATCTCGGACGCGAGTGGTCTGGATCCGCTGCTGGCCTCTATCAGCAGCGTTGACTCGGTCTACGACGCGCGCCGCCTGATGCCCGGCGAGGGTGGAGCCCAGCTTAAGCGCCGCGTTTAGTCGCGACGAACGTGCCACATTATCGATATTCGCTATGCTCGAGGCATCGTTTGATGCCTCGAGTTCTATAGAGAGGAGAAGGACATGAGTGCTGTGTCCTTGGATTTAACTCCCAAGGGATCGGTCGAGATCGAGACGCTCGTAAACGGTCCCATTCAGACCAATAGCTATGCTGTCATTTCGGACAATGAGTGCGTGATTATCGACCCCGCATGGGAAGGCGAGCGCTTGGTGGAGCATATTCGAGCCGAACACCCCGATGTGCAGGTGCTCGGCGCCGTTTGCACGCACGGTCACGCCGACCATGTTGGCGGTGTCGCTGGAGTTCGGGCCGCCGTTGGCGCCGACGTCCTGTACGAGCTGTGTGGCAAGGACGCAGCAGTGCCGCATGCGAATATCGAGGAGCAGCGCGCCATGTGGGGTATCGAGACGCCCGATCCGGGTGAGCCGACGCGCCTGCTCGCCGAGGGCGATGCTATCGAGGTGGGCGATATCTGCCTGCAGGTGATCGAGACGCCCGGGCATACGCCGGGCGGTATCGTCCTGTTCGCCGCGACCGAGCAGGGGAACATTGCCTTTGTGGGCGACACACTATTCCCGGGCAGCCACGGCCGCACCGATCTTGCCGGTGGCGACGAGGCAGCGATTCTGCGCTCGCTCTCCAAGCTCGCCCGGCTTCTCCCACCCGATACCGTTTGCCTAACCGGCCATGGCGATTCGACCACCATGGCACGCGAGCTCATGCAGAACCCTTTCATGCAGATGTAGCTTAATGGTCGGCTTTGAAGCACGAGAAGCGTCCAAACGTCAAGCTATTTTTCCCCAACGGGTCGATTCAGTAGGGCAAACGGTCAAAAAAGTCTGTTTGGACGATATTCGTGAACAAACGAACGTTTATGCTCGGGTGCGCCGTGGTAAAATCTCAGGCGTTATCGGAGCAACCTTACAGGAGGTTTCTTTTATGCTCGTCAACGCAGCAGACATGCTCAAGAAGGCCGAGGCCGGCAAGTACGGTCTCGGTGCCTTCAACACCAACAACCTCGAGTGGACCCTGGCTATTCTCCAGGCCGCCGAGGAGGCCAAGTCTCCGCTGATCCTTCAGTGCACCGCTGGTGCCGCTAAGTGGATGGGCGGTTTCAAGGTCTGCGCCGACATGGTCAAGGCTGCCGTCGAGGCCACGGGCGTTACCGTTCCCGTCGCCCTTCACCTCGATCACGGTTCTTACGAGGACTGCTTCAAGTGCATCGAGGCCGGCTTCACGTCCATCATGTATGACGGCTCTCACGAGGAGACCTTCCAGCTTAACCTCGACCGCACCAAGGAGCTCGTTGAGCTTGCCCACTCCAAGGGCATGTCCATCGAGGCCGAGGTCGGCGGCATCGGCGGCACCGAGGACGGCGTGACCTCCAGCGGCGAGCTCGCTGATCCTGCTGAGTGCAAGCAGATCGCTGACCTGGGCGTCGACTTCCTCGCCTGCGGTATCGGCAACATCCACGGCGTGTACCCTGCCGACTGGGCTGGCCTTTCCTTCGAGCGTCTGGGCGAGATTAAGGCCCAGACCGGCGACCTGCCCCTCGTCCTGCATGGTGGCACCGGCATCCCCGAGGATCAGATCAAGAAGGCCATCTCCCTGGGTATCTCCAAGATCAACGTCAACACCGACCTGCAGCTCGTCTTCGCCAAGGGCGTTCGCGAGTACATCGAGGCTGGCAAGGATCAGCAGGGCAAGGGCTTTGACCCCCGCAAGCTCCTCAAGCCTGGTCGCGACAACATCGTTGCCCGCACCAAGGAGCTCATGGAGGAGTTTGGCTCCGTCAACAAGGCGTAAGCGTCGCTAAACTTCCCGCCGGAAGCCCCGTCCCCCTACACTGTTTCCTTTGCGCTCACCTGGCTTTGCCAGAAGTCGCGCCAAGAAAACAGCTCCGGGGGACGGGGCTTCCTTCGTTTAACGCCGCAGGGTTACGAGGCTGAATTATTTATTTGACTACCGTTCAGCGGTGTTGATGGCTCCCTTGTTGGGGCTTTCTTTTTATCTCGCTACAATGGGCTTCAAGCGTTCTAGTGACTTGGAGTTTTGGTATGGCTGTTATTAATGTGCTGCCTTCGGATGGGAAGGTTATTGACGAGGGTCCAGTTGGTTGCTCTGCTGATGTTTGCTGTGATGACTTTCGTCATCTCGATGTTGGACTGCCGCCCGAGATTCTTCGTCTTATGGATGCCGGGTATTTGACGCAGGCTGTTGCTGCCTGCGATCGCCTTTTGGAGCAGAACCCCGAGCCTTCGCTGGCTGCTTGTGTTCGTGCCGAGCGGTATCGCATGCTCGAGACGCCGCTTCATTTTTCGGTGTCGCGCGACCAGGCTATTGCGATGATTCGCGAGGAGTGGCCAGAGTTTACCGAAGAGCAGTTTGATGACCTGATTAATCGTAAGCGTATTGACTGGCGCTTTATCGATGGCGAACTGTTCGTTCTCGACAACTTCCTCGATTCGCTTCGCGTATATCCCAAAGAGGTTCCCGGCATGCGGCCCGATTCTACGGACGGCAACGAGATGCTCAAGGAGATGGAGTCACAAAACGGATTGGCTCGCGTCATTACGCTTAAAGCGTCCGTGTCTGTCCCCGGCGCTCTGGAAGGGGAGACCGTTCGCGCGTGGCTACCCGTTGCCGCCGCCTGTCGTCAACAGTCTCATATCGAGGTTCTCGATATGACGCCGGAGGGTGCTGTTGCCCCCGCGAATGCTTCGGCGCGTACCGCCTCGTGGTCTTCTTCGAGTGAGCGCTCATTCTCGGTGACCTATCGCTATCAAATTGATGCCGCTTATCGTGATGTCTATGGGGGTGCGCTTCCGGTGCATCCTTGCATGGACGCGCCACTGCCCGTGGACACCTCCGAGGACCGTCCGCACATTGCATTCACGCCGTATCTACAGCAGCTGACAGCCCGTGTCATTGACGGGCTCGAGGATCCGCTCGATCGCGCCCGTGCTATCTATGATTACCTGACGCAGCATATCGACTATCGCTATCAGCCGCCGTACTTGCTTTTGGGATCTATTGCCGATGACTGCGC
Source organism: uncultured Collinsella sp. (assembly GCA_900550965.1). Lineage (GTDB taxonomy): Bacteria > Actinomycetota > Coriobacteriia > Coriobacteriales > Coriobacteriaceae > Collinsella. The sequence goes on from URUC01000008.1 coordinate 34,603, forward strand.
GCATTCGCTCCGCGGCGATTGCGGCGTTATGGCGCTCACGTTTATCACCATGTGCCGTATCGCGGGCGTGCCTGCCCGTTGGCAGAGCGGCCTGTATGTTGCGCCCGATTCGGTGGGGTCGCACGACTGGGCAGAGTTCTATACGCCGCAGACCGGTTGGCTCAACGCCGACGTGTCATTTGGATCTTCTGCTCGCAGGATGGGGGAGGAGTGGCGCCGCCGTCACTACTTTGGCAATCTCGACCCGTGGCGTATGGTGGCCAACAATCGATTCCAGGCAGAGTTTGAGCCCTCTTTCGACGGCATGCGCGAGGACCCTTACGATAACCAGATGGGTGAGGCTTCGGTTGACGGTCGCGGATGCCGTCGGCGCGAGATGCTCCGCACGGTCGAACTCATCGAAATGCTCGAAGTTCCATTTTCGGACTAATCGGTAGAAAGCTGTGATAAACTAACTCACGCATTGCGTGCCCGAGTGGCGGAATTGGCAGACGCAGTGGACTCAAAATCCACCGTTGGCAACAACGTGCGAGTTCGAGTCTCGCCTCGGGCACCATTCATGCAAGCGAGCGTTCAAGGGGGTTGCGGCCCCCTTTTTCGTGCCGAACTCGCGTGAGCGCGCGAAGCGTTAAGCAAACAGGCTTGTGGCCTGTTTGTGGCGGAGCGTGGCGAGGGCGCCACGCGCCCGAAGCCTGGAGCTTCGCGAAGCGAAGGGCCTTCGAGTCTCGCCTCGGGCACCATACATACAAGCGAGTGTTCAAGGGGGTCAAGGCCCCTTTTTCGTGTACGTAATGTGATAACGTGCTGTACGTGTTATTATTCGCAAGGCGTTGTTCCCGCAATGCCCTAAAGAGGAACCTGAGGGTTCCCACCTTTTGGCGCCAATGAGCAGCTGACTGGTCATACAACTTAGATTCCCTTCCTCAAATCGAGGAAGTCTATGTGTACGACCTGGTTGCTGAGAAGCGCCGGGTTATTTTTTTATGAATGGAGGTAGGGAAAATAGCTAAGTCTGATGACACCCGCATCAACGACGAGATCACTGCATCTTCGTGTCGTTTGATTGGCGTCGATGGCTCTCAGCTCGGCCTGTTCGCCATCCGCGATGCCCAGCGCGTCGCCGACGATCAGGGTCTCGACCTAGTCGAGATCGCTCCCAACGCGGAGCCGCCGGTCTGCAAGGTCATGGACTACGGTAAGTTCAAGTACCAGCAGGCCATGAAGGCCAAGGCTGCTCGTAAGAACCAGTCCAAGGTCGAGGTCAAGGAAATGAAGTTCCGACCCAAGATCGACGTTGGCGACTACGAGACCAAGAAGGGCCACGTTCTGCGTTTCCTCAAGAAGGGCGCACGCGTTAAGATCACCATCATGTTCCGCGGCCGTGAGATGGCTCACCCGGAGCAGGGCCTTAACGTTCTCGAGCGTCTCGCCGAGGATCTCAAGCCTTACGCTACGGTCGAGTCCAAGCCTAAGATGGAAGGCCGTAACATGCTTATGCTGCTCGCCCCGATTAAGGGCGCCTTCGATGAGGATAAAGCGGCAAGCGATAGCAAGTAACTAGTGTTCTGTAACCGATTAAGGAGTATTTCATGCCTAAGATGAAGTCCCACAGCGGCACCAAGAAGCGTTTCCGCAAGACTGGTACCGGCAAGCTTATGCGCGCCAAGGCTTTCAAGAGCCACATCCTGAGCAAGAAGTCCACCAAGCGTAAGCGTGGCTTCCGTCAGGAGACCGAGATCGCCGCTGCCGACCGCAAGGTCATCAAGTCGCGTCTCGCCTAAGTTCGCGTTCCCGTTTTCGTTTTACCATCTAGGAGTTGATAGAACATGGCACGTATTAAGCGCGCTGTTGCCGCCAAGAAGAAGCGCCGTACCGTTATGCACCGTGCGAAGGGTTACTATGGTGCCGCTTCGCGTACTTACAAGCATGCTAAAGAGCAGGTCCAGCACTCCCTGCAGTATCAGTATCGTGATCGCCGCAACAAGAAGCGCGAGATCCGTTCTCTCTGGATCACTCGTATCAACGCTGCTGCTCGCCTGAACGATATTTCTTACTCTCAGTTCATGCACGGCCTGAAGGTTGCCGGCATCGAGCTCGACCGCAAGGTCCTGGCTCAGATGGCTTACGAGGACATCGAGTCCTTCAACGAGCTGGCTACCATCGCCAAGAAGGCTCTCGAGGCTTAATAGATTCTCTTGAATCGCTAGGGGAGTGTCGCGTTGTGCGCGGCGCTCCCTCTTTTTATCTGAAGCGCGGTTTACATTGCTAAAAGCGCGGGTAGATAGACACTTACAGGTGACCGATCTCTATATATTCCTAAACCAAAGGGCCATCATCTGATACGTGCGGAAGATCTGCACCAGTCTTTCTATTAGCTATAGAAAGCGATATGTTGTGTAGGACTTGTGAAGAGTGGAATTGACGACCCACAGGGCTTCGCGGTCTGGCAATATATCT
>URUC01000009.1 GCA_900550965.1 uncultured Collinsella sp.
CAAGTGGTCCGCCCACCGCGACGCCACCGCTGGTCTTTCTGACGAGGAAAGGGCTGCCAAGGACGCCGCCTTCCAGGAACAGGGCTTGGTTGTCGCCAGCGGCCTGCTCGGCGGCGAGTCAATCGTCGGCGTTATCCTGGCGTTTGTCTCCGTGGGCTTAAGCCTGCTGGGATAGGCCGAACAACAACGCACCAGCGCAGAGCGCGGGGTCGGATCCAATCCGATCCCGCGCTTTTTTGTATCTGCCGAAACCCTCGGCCGCAACGCATTTGCTACGCACCCGTTTTCCCACTCGCTTAAGTTCCACGCCAAGATGACCGCGCCGCCCCTCACGGTGTAGAGTACATGCTGCGAACACACCCGCGCTCCCGCGGCAATACGAGGTGGATATGGAACTCGACAAACAACAGATCAAGCGGCTGCGCGAGCGCCATCATCGGCGCCATGGCATCCGCCCCGCCCACAGCGAAGCGGCTGAACAGGCGCATCGCTTCCTAAAGCGGGCGTTCAACATTCGCGAGGGTCGCGCACCCTATCACGTGATCCGCAAACGCTTTGTAAACGGGGCGCGCCTGACCGGCTCGCACCTGTGCATCCTCATCATCGCCATGCTCATCGCAAGCATCGGCCTCGATATCGACTCGGACATCGCCATCGTGGGCGCCATGCTCATCTGCCCGCTCATGGGCTCGGTTCTTGCCATGGCATACGGCATCGCTACGCTCGACCGCGAGATTACCGTCGAGGCCGTCGCGGGCTTGGCTCTACAGATGGCCTTTTGCCTGGTCACGTCTACGTTGTACTTTAAGCTCTCGCCCCTTGGCACCACCACGGCCGCCATCATCGACAATTCGACACCGACTGTGTGGGACCTTGCCGTCGCGCTCGCGGGCGGCTTTGCGGGTGGCCTGGGCAACTCGCGCGACCAGGAACCCGCCACGCTCATCGCCGGCGTGGCCGTGGCGACCGCGCTCATGCCGCCCCTGTGCGCGGCGGGCTATGGCATCGCCATCGCAAGCGGGCCACTGTTTCTCTCGGCGCTTTATGAGTTTGGCATCAACGTTGTCTTTATCGCGCTGGCGGCCGAAGCCGTTCTGCTTCTTTTGCGCGTGCCGCTCAAGCGCGACCTGAACGGCGACGGTATTGTGACTGCTGAAGAAAACGCCGAGGTCGACGAGCTATCGCGCAAGGTGCGCCGCCGCATCATTGTGGGCACGGTAGTCTTTGCCATCCCCTGCATCGTTATGACGACGGGGTCTATTGGCTCGGCGCAAGCCGGCGTGCAGGACGGCTACGGCGTCACCGAAACCACGCGCGAGCTTGCGGCGGTGCTGCCAGGCTTTAAGGATTACACCGTCGCCGTCGAGACCTCGACCACCGAAGGCGAGGAGGAGGGTATCGTCGAGCGCGAGATTGTCGCCCATGTGACGACAAGCGAGACGCTTGGGGCGCACGACCGCCGCGTTGCCCGCAAGCTCATCGACCTCAACGTGCCCGAACTCGATCGCGTGGAGTTCGATGTGAAGTGATGCGGGATGTGAGATGGATGCGCGCACGGGCGCGAGTCGGAACGAGGCGCAGACGCGACGCAGGCCGCGAGCAAAAAAGCGGGGCGCGATTCATGTCCGTGCCCCGCTCGCTGTTTTATTGCCGTGAATCAACTGTCCGCATCGACATCGCCAGACTCCACCGTAAACGCCGGACCGGTACTCACCAGATAAAAACGGGTCACCCTGGTATCTCTAAATAGGTAGAGCAAGCCCTGATCGCGTCGGCGTGACAAGTACGCCACGTGGACCGTACCGAATTCTTCACCGTTTTCCTTCTTTAATATCAGGATGTTGGGGTCATCCGTACGCTTAAACTGCCCGTCTGTGCAGATTCCGTCTTGGTCGACCAGCTGCCATCGACAGTTGTCCTCCTCAAGAAAAGCCAGGGTTTCCCGACTCGTTTTGTCATCCCGATAGTAACCATCAATGACAAAGCCTTCGGAAGCACATTCCTGCATATAGGATGTTTCTCGACTTATAGCAAACAGCCCCGTAGCGCCTAAGAGCACAGCCAGGCAGACCACTGCAAGGGTTATCGAAATAGCACGGCGACCCATGTTAGCCCAACCGATAGTTATTAAACGGAGCGCGAAACAAACCTGGAACCTCCGATATCAGGGGGAACGTCACCTATGGCCTGCCGGCAATCATATGTTTTCAACATCAAACCATATGGTTACAACTCGTTGGAGATAGGTTCCATGAACGGACGATAATTTGCGGCGAACGGCTACAATATGTTCATTATCTCAGGGTTCTGGAGGCAATTTTTGGTGCCACCGAGACGTTGTTTTCGGAAGTATGCGGCAAATTCCGGAGCCCTCGAGCACACCCCGGTTTTTCACCAATAAAACCGCAGGTACAAAGCTTGGGCATATCCAGTGTGCTCGGCCTATTCAAATTTTGCCGCATACTTCCGAAATCCAAGTTCGCAGGGGGTGATAGTTGGACCGTTTACGCAACAGATGTCCAGTAAAAACGGGTGGTAACCGGTACGGCTGCCACCCGTTTGTCCCATATCTAGCCCATAGCAGGCCAGTTACTTCTTAATGCCGCGTCCCAGGCGCTCGGCGACCGATGCCACGGCCTCCTCGCTGGCCGGCCCGCAGCTCACACAGCCGTCATGAGCACGCATCTGGCCGGTGACCTCGTCCATCGCGAGCGGCGCCACCTTCTCGAGCTTAAAGCCCTTACCGGCGCGCATGTTCTCCTTGGCCACGCTGATCATGAGCTTAATACGGTTGAGCTGGTTGACCTCGGACGCGCCGGGGTCGTAGTCCACCGCGACGATGTTGCTCTCGGGATGTTGGCGGCGCAGCTCCTTGATTACGGCCTTGCCCACCACGTGATTGGGCAGGCACGCGAAGGGCTGCGTGCAGATGATGTTGGGCGCACCGTGATCGATCAGGTCGAGCATCTCGGCCGTGAGCAGCCAGCCCTCGCCCATGTTGTTGCACACCGAAAGCACTGTGCGGGCCTTGTCGGCCATGGTGCCGATGCGCTCGGGCGCCTCAAAGCGGCGGGACTTCTCGAGCATCTCCTCCACCGGCGTGCGCATCCAGTCCACCAGCTTGATGAGCGCCTGCATGCCCGCGCGCGTAGTGGGAGAGCTTCCCAGCTCGTCCTTCTGCAGCTCGGCGTTGCTCATGGAGTACAGGAAGAAGTCGAGCAGGCCCGGCACCACGGCCTCGCAGCCCTCGCGCTCGATAACGTCGACCACGTGGTTGTTGGCCGTGGGATGGAACTTGACCAAGATCTCGCCGACCACGCCCACGCGCGGCTTGGTGCCCTCGCCCACGAGCGGCATGGAGTCGAACGCGCGGATGGCCTCGCGGCACAGCTTGGTGTAGTTATGCCTGTTGAACTTGGGCGCCAGCTTGCGGGCGCGCGCCATGTACTCCTCGTAGAGTGCGTTCGCCGCACCGGGCGTTGCCTCGTACGGGCGGCAACGATAGAGCATCTGCATCATCACGTCGCCAAAGAGCACCGCGTAGACTGCCTGCTTAAGCATCGCCGGCGTAATCTTAAAGCCGGGGTTGTCCTCGCCCAGCGCCACGGCCGAAAGCGAGATCACCGGAATCTCGGGGTGGCCGCTCTCGCGCAGGGCCTTGCGGATAAGCGCGATGTAGTTGGTGGCACGGCAGCCACCGCCGGTCTGGCTGATGACCACGGCTGTCTTGGACAGGTCGTACCGACCGCTCTCGATGGCCTCCATGATCTGACCCGTCACCAGGATCGACGGATAGCAGATGTCGTTGTTCACATAGCGCAGACCGGCCTCGACGGCATCGTGGTCAGTCGAGGGCAGCAGCTCCAGGTTGTAGCCGGCACCGCGGAACACCTCTTTGACCAGGTCAAAGTGGATCGGCGCCATCTGCGGGCACAGGATGGTGTAACCCTCCTCGCGCATCTGCTCGGTAAAGGGCACCTTGGGCCATGCGGTCGAGGCGCTCTCACGCTGCGCCTCGAACGTGTACTTGCGGCTCGCGAATGCGGGAGCATCCATGGAGGGTGCCACCGGCGCGGCGTCGCCCTGCTCGTAGGCCTCGCCCGCTGCCGTAGCCTCGGCCAAGCGCTCGGCCTCCTGGTCCTTGAGCGCCGCCATGAGCGAGCGGATGCGGATGCGCGCAGCGCCCAGGTTGGACACCTCGTCGATCTTGAGCACGGTGTAGATCTTGCCGCTGGCCTCAAGGATTTCCTGCACCTGGTCGGTGGTCAGAGCGTCCAGGCCACAGCCGAAGGAATTGAGCTGGATCAGATCCAGGTCGTTGCGCATCGTCACAAAACGGGCGACGGCATACAGGCGGCTGTGGTACATCCACTGGTCGACGACGCGAATCGGACGCTCAGGCTTTACCAGGTGCGCGAGCGAATCCTCGGTAAAGACCGCAAAGCCAAAGCTCGAGATAAGCTCGGGCAGGGCATGGTTGATCTCGGGGTCGTTATGGTAGGGGCGGCCGGCGAGCACAATGCCGTGGCCACCGTGGTCCTCGACCCACTTAAGAGCCTCCTCGCCCATGGTCTGGATGTCCTCATGGAAACGCGCATCGGCCTCAAAGGCAGCGTTGACAGCGGCATCGACCTCGGAGCGCGTGATCTTGGGCCCACGCACGCGACCGCGACCAGCTTGCGCATCGGCCACACGGTCGACGGCGAGCACCTGGTACAGACGGCGCTTGAGCTCGGTCTTGTCGTGATACGGCACAAACGGATACAGGAACTCGATGTTCTGCTCGCGGATCTCGTCGATGTTGAGTGCCAACGCCGTGGGGTAGCTCATGACGATGGGGCAGTTATAGCAGTTGCCAGCCGTCGGATCCTCCTTGCGCTCCCAGCGCACGCACGGCATCCAGATGAAGTCGACATCGCGGTCGATAAGGTTCATCACATGGCCGTGGCTCATCTTTGCCGGATAGCACACGCTCTCGGACGGCATGGACTCGATGCCCGCCTGGTAGGTCTTCTTGCTCGACTGGTCGGACAGCTGCACGCTAAAGCCCAGGCGCGTAAAGAACGCATGCCAGAAGGGGTAGTTCTCGTACATATTGAGTGCGCGCGGGATACCCACGGTGCCGCGCGGGGCCTCGTCGGGGCTCAGCACCTCGCGGTTAAAGAGCAGCTCGTTTTTCTTTTTAAAGAGGTTAGGAGCCTCGGTTTTTTGCTTTTTGTGGCCGGCACCCTTCTCGCAGCGGTTACCGGTAATGAAACGCCTGCCGCCGCCAAAATCGTTGACGGTGAGCTGGCAGTTGTTGGAGCAACGGCCGCAGCGGACGTGTTTTTGCGTCACGGTGAGGTGCGCGATGTCCTCGGCAGAAAGGATGGTCGAGGTGCCGTCGGCGCCGGCGCGGTCGCGGGCGAGCAGGGCCGCACCGTAAGCACCCATGCAGCCGGCGATGTCGGGACGCACGGCGTGCACGCCGGTGAGCTGCTCAAATGCGCGCAGCGTGGCATCGGACATAAAGGTGCCACCCTGAACGATCACCTGGCTGCCGATCTCCTTGGGGTCGCGCAGCTTAATGACCTTGAACAGGGCATTCTTGATGACGGAATAGGACAGGCCGGCCGCGATGTCGCCCACCGTGGCACCTTCCTTTTGCGCCTGCTTGACGCGCGAGTTCATAAAGACCGTGCAGCGGCTGCCCAAATCGACCGGGGCCTTGGCATGGATGGCGGCATCGGCGAACGCGCGCACGTCCATGTTCATGGACACGGCGAAGCTCTCGATAAAGCTGCCGCAGCCCGATGAGCAGGCCTCGTTGAGCATAATGTGCTCGATGACGCCGTCCTTCACGCGCAGGCACTTCATGTCCTGGCCGCCGATGTCCAGGATAAACTCGACACCGGGCAGGAATGCCTTGGCGCCGCGCAGGTGCGCGACGGTCTCGATCTCGCCGGAATCGGCCTTGAGGGCCTCGATGAGCAGCGCCTCGCCGTAGCCCGTGGTGGTCACGTGGCCGATGGTGCAGCCGGCAGGGATGTGATTGTAGAAATCGGCCATGATGACCTTGGCCGTGCCCAGGATGTCGCCGTTGTTGTTGCCGTACCAGGTGTGCAACAGCTGGCCGTCCTCGCCCACGAGCGCGGCCTTCATGGTGGTGGAGCCGGCGTCGATGCCGATGAACACGCGGCCGGTGTAGCCGTCGAGCTTACCCTTGGGGACGACTTCCTGGTCGTGGCGGTTCTTGAACTCGGCAAAGTCCTCGTCGGTGGCAAAGAGCGGATCCAGGCGCTCGACCTCGGCACCCTGCGTGTCACCCAGGCTGTCGATGGCCTCGATAAGCTGCGGGAACGTGCTGAGCTTGTTGGACTCGTGCGCCATGGCAGCGCCGCTCGCCACAAACAGGTGGGCGTTTTGGGGCACAATGCGGTGCTCCTCGTCCAGGTTGAGCGTGAGGTAGAAGCGGTGGCGCAACTCGGAGAGATACTGCAGCGGGCCGCCCAGGAAGGCGACGTTACCGCGAATGGGACGGCCGCACGCCAGGCCCGAGATGGTCTGGGTCACGACGGCCTGGAAGATGGAAGCGGCGACGTCCTCGGGGCGGGCGCCCTCGTTGAGGAGCGGCTGCACGTCGGTCTTGGCAAAGACGCCGCAACGGCTGGCGATGGGATAGATGGTGGTGGCGTTGGCCGCGAGCTCGTTGAGGCCGCTCGCGTCGGTGTGCAGCAGAGTGGCCATCTGATCGATGAACGCGCCCGTGCCGCCGGCGCAGGTGCCGTTCATGCGCTGCTCGATGCCGTTGTCAAAGTAGATGATCTTGGCGTCCTCACCGCCCAGCTCGATGGCGACATCGGTGGCCGGGATAAGGGTCTCGACGGCGCGTTTGCTGGCGATGACCTCCTGGACAAACTCCAAGTCGAGCCACTGGGACAGCAGCAGACCGCCCGAGCCGGTGATGGCGCAGGTCATCTGGGCCGTCGGCAGCACAGTCGCGGCGCCCTCGAACAGATCGCGGGCGCAGGCACGGACGTCGGTGTGGTGGCGCTGGTACTTGGCGTAGACGATCTGGTTGTCATCGTTGAGCACGGCAAGCTTGACGGTGGTGGAGCCCACGTCGATGCCCAGGTGCAGGTTGCCGCGGGCGGCCTCGGGGTTGAAGATCGCGCCTTCGGGGGCGTGGGCGGCGGTGGCGGTTACGGACTCGGCAACGTTGGGCGTGGCTGCGTCAGCGGTGAGCGTCTCCCCTGCCGCGTTCTTGGCATCGGCAACTGCCTCGGCAACTTTCTCGGCAGCCGCGGTCGCGGCCTTCTGCGCGGCGTCCACCACGGCGGGCGCGGCCTCGCGTGCGGCAGCGACCATACGATCCTTGATGCCCTCGACGAGTTTGCTCATTGTCTCTCCTCTTAGTTGTTGGACTCGACGGTTGCGGCGGTGTCGGCCGCGTCCTCGAGCTGCAAGTTCAATAGCTTCATGCCGTATTCCGGCACGTTGATATCGATGGGTTGACCATACAGGTCACCAGGGCGCACAAAAGCGAGCACCGTCATAATGCGCGCCATGGCCTCGGGCGATTCGGTGAGCCCACGCTCAAACCAGCGCTGAATCATGCCGACCTCGGCGCTCACGACGTAGGTGACGTAGTAGTCAAAGAACGTGCCCAGCGCCAGGCCCAAAATGCCCGTCTGCGCACGCGGCACCACAGCCTCACGCGCGGTGTCGATGATCCTTTTAATGAAGGCCTGGTCGCCGCCCGGACCCAGCAGCGCACCGATTAAGTCGCGGTTGGCCGCAAGATAGCGCAGCAGTTCAACCGAACCGGGCGCCGGCTCGAGTTCATCGATGTTGTGGTAGAGATCGGGCAGCTGAGCTGCGGTGATGAGCTCAATGCGTTCACGGATCTCGGCCAGCAAGCCGTCCTCGATTTGATTGATGAAGTCGGGGATATCGCGGTAGTGCGAATAGAACGTGCGGCGCGTAAGGCCGGCGCGCTCGGTGAGCGACGCGACATTAATGCGCGAAAGGTCGCCGCTTTCGGCAAGCTCGCTGGCAAGTGCCTGGCGAAGGGCACGCTGCGAGCGAAGGGACCGGCGATCGCATTTCTCGAGCTGGGACAAGCGTCCTCCTTGTTACTCAGCCTGTGCGCTATTGCACAGTGCGAGTATTATTGCACACCGTGTGCATCAACACGTAAAGGCAATATTTGGAATGTGACGAGGGGGCAGTCCCTTTGTCACATTATTCGATGATGGTGCGGGAGCTCTGCTTATGCATGGTGGCGAGCATGTGTTTGGGGACGGCGTGGACCATGCAGCTGCCGATAGTTGCGCTCGCGGCGACCTTGGCTGCATCGCTAGCGTTTTTGGTCGCGTAGCTGTGGCGGAAACGCTTGAGCATGGCGATGTCGTTTCCGCCGTCGCCATAAACCGCGACCTCGTCCTCGGCAATGCCGTAGTAGCCCGCCAGCCAGGCCACACTCTCGCCCTTGTTACACGCCACGTCCGTGATCTCGAACATCACCGGATCGAACGGCGCGTTGACCACACGGTCCGAGCGCTCGGCAAGATACGCCTTAAGGTCGCGCTCCAGCTCGGGCGAGGTCACGCGACAATTGATCTTGCATACATCGTGGCGCAGGATGTCACCGATCGACTGGTCGAAATACTGCTCCTCGTGATACCCGCCGCGCGCACGCATGCCGCGCATCACGATGCGCTTGATGGGACTGTCCTTTTTAAAGCCCGCCTGATGCATCTCGAACGAACCGCTCGAGTACATGCCATCGGGCGTGGAACAATCAAAGCAAATGTCCGGGAACGCCTTGAGCAGTTCCTCAGTGACCTGCGGATCGATGGTCCAAGTCTTGAGCACCTCGCCATGGCTGTCGCGCACGATGGATCCATTGGAGCAGCAGGCGTCAAGCGCCAAGCCCGTAAAGCCATGCTCGCCGATCGGCAACGTCGAGCGTCCAGTCGCGGGAACCACGTGCAGGCCAGCCTCAGTCAGCTCGCGAATGGCACGGCGGATAGTCCCGTCCGCCTCGTGCAGGGCGTTAAGCAGCGTTCCGTCTAAGTCACTCGCAAACATCTTGATCATGGGCGTGCCTCTCCTTCGTCTGCACGATATTGTAGACGAGAACGGGCGCGCCCCAAGAGAGGCACGCCCGTCGGGCGAAAGATTGTCCTACACCGCGGCAGGGCCATGTTCGCCGGTACGGATGCGGATAACTTCCTCGACCGGCTCGACCCAAATCTTGCCGTCTCCGACGGCACCGGTGCGAGCAGCGTTGCAGATGATCTCGACAATGCCGTCGACATGTTCATCGGCGCAGATGAGGATGAACTGCACCTTAGGGATCGTGTTGACAAGCAACTCGTTGCCGCGCACGTATTCCTTCCAGCCATGTTGCGCGCCGCAGCCCTGCACCTGGTTGATAGTCATACCGCGAACATCAGCAGCAAACAGCGCATCTTTAAGAACCTCAAGCTTCTCGGCACGAACAATCGCCGTAATCTTCTTCATAGTGAATTCCTCTCTTCAATAAAGAAATGAACCGCCCATTCATGTGGCACGGGTTTTCCAGGTGCCCGAGATTGCCCCGAAAGAGGAGCGCCGCGTACTTCGGTACGCAAGCGACGGTTTGAGGGGCAAGGTCGGGTGCCCGGGAAAGCCGTGCCGCTAATCGAGTCCCGAGAAAGAAGGATATGCGCTCTCGCCGTGCTGACTCGCATCCAAGCCCAGCGCCTCGTCGGCCTCGTCCACGCGCAGGCTGCCGTGGAACAGCGCCTTGACCACCGCGGCGATCACCAAGTCGAGCACCAACACAATGGCGACCGTCACCACAATGCCCAAAATCTGCGAGATGAGCAGCGACACGTCGCCCGTGTAGAACAGGCCGCCCTTATCGGTCCACGAAAGCTCCGGCACGCAGAACAGACCCGTGAGCACGCCGCCCAAGATGCCGCCGATACCGTGGCAACCGAACGCGTCGAGCGCATCGTCGTAGCCAAACTTGGTCTTAAGATGGCTGATAGCCAGGTAGCAGACAGGCGATACGATCAAGCCCATGACCAGCGCCGCCCACGGCTCGACAAAGCCTGCGCCGGGCGTAACCACCACCAGGCCCGCAACCAGACCGGTGCTGGCACCCACCAGCGTGGGGCGACCGGTGTGCACGCGCTCGACGGCAAGCCACGAGACCATGCCCGCCGCGCTGGCCGTCACGGTGTTGAGGATGGCGAGCGCCGCCACGGCGTCGGCCTTAAACTCGCTGCCGCCGTTAAAGCCAAACCAGCCAAACCAAAGCAGGCCGGCGCCCAGCGCCACAAACGGCACGTTATGCGGACGATAGCTCACCATGCCAAAGCCGCGACGACGGCCGAGCATTAAGCAGAGGATCAGGCCGGTAAGACCAGACGAAATGTGCACCACGTCGCCGCCGGCAAAGTCGAGTGCGCCGATGATGTCGCCGATAAAGGAGCCATCGCCGCCCCAAACCATGTGGGCGAGCGGCGCATAGACCACGAGTAGCCAAATGCCCAGGAAGGCCGTCATGGCACCGAACTTAACGCGACCGGCCAGGCTGCCCGTGACGATAGCGGCCGTGATCATGGCAAACGCCATCTGGAAGGCGATGTTGATGATCTGAGGGTAGACGGCACCGTCCGCGGCATTGCCCTCGGCCGCCTGCAGCACCTGGTGGAGCACCGGCAGGCACAGCAGCTGGTCAAGGCCTCCAATAAACGGACTGGAGCCGTCGCCGCCGTAGGCCAGCGACCAGCCGGCAACAATCCACAGCACACCAACCAGGCCAATGGCGCCAAAGCACATAAGCATGGTGTTGATGACATTTTTGCGCCTGGACAGGCCGCCATAGAAAAACGCCAGGCCCGGTGTCATTAAAAACACGAGCATGGTGCAGATGAGCATCAACGTTGTCGATCCCGTATCGTACATTCGCTCCCCCTTGGTCGCATGGACGTTGTCGGCGCCCATAATGCGGCCGAGGGGCAACTGGTGTAGACCAGATACGGCGTTGTTAAACGCTGCGTTGTCGAATGGAAACGGTGCCGCAATCTTGGAAACGGCGCGGCAACGGGCGCGAAACGAACGGGAAACGGGCGAACGAGAAGGGCGCGCTTGGCCCCGTCCCGGCTAGCGCCGGAACAGCTCGCGGGCTCGGTCGCGGAGGTCGGTAGCTCGGATGACGCCCTCGTAGCGATTGATGTGCAGACGCGGGAAGGCGTTAAAGAAGCGTAGGTCGCGGCGGCTGAGCGACACGCTCGGCACCGGACGGCTCATGCGCTTGCCGGCAAGGCGACGACTGAGCGACGGACGCGGCATGCTCGGCGCGGCATCGGCCACGCGGCGGGCAGCGAGCGCCAGGCCGCGAGCACCATCCGAGATAAATGTCGGCATCGAAGCCTTCTCGCGCAGGGCATCGAGCGCCGCGTCGCCCAGCTCGGCCAGCCACGCGTTAACGGCGCGACCGCGGATATGCGTCTGCGCCACCGAATCGATCGCCGAATCGGGAATACGTTCGAGCATAGAGTCGGAGGCATCGGCAAGCGACTCATTGATGCGGTCGGCAAGGTCGGCACGCACACGCTCCAGCTCATCGGACAGGCGGCGCCAGCTGGCCAACGAGCACACCGCATCGACCATCATCGCGACCGCGACGATAAAGGCGGACAGCCGCACAATCAGCACCGGCAGATGGCCAAGCAGCCCCAGCAATGCCGGCTCCACTAAACGGCAAATGCACAGCGCACCCAGGCCAAACGCGCAGGCCCAGTACAGGCAGATGCGTCCGTGCAGGTTAAACGGCAGATGCGAGTAATCCCAAAACCGGGCACCCGTCGTTTTTTCCAACAGCACGCCCACGCTATATTCGATCAGGCTGCATACGAGCGCGGCAGCGACAAACTGGCTCGAGGCGTCTGGGATTCCACGCAGCAGCAGCCAGCACGCGATGCCGCCCGCACCGTAGATAGGGCAACACGGCCCCAGCAAAAAGCCACTGTTGGCAAATCGTCCGTGATTGAGCATGGCGCAAACCGTCGACTCCCACGCCCAGCCGCAAAACCCGTAAAAGGCAAACGAGAGCACCAGTGCCGAGAGTGGACAGGCGGCAAGCGTCGCGCCGCCAAAAGCCATATCAATCGCGGTTCCCACCGTCTACCCTCTCCTCTTTTCGCTCGATTCGCTGCTCACGTCATCGTCCGCCTCGTCCTTGCGCCGCAGACGGCCGGCGACCGTCTCACGCAGAGCGCACCATTTATCTGCCAGGCATACAATCCAAGCCTCACGACACGTCGGCGGCACCGGCACCAGCGGAAACATATGGCGCGCGATGATATTCCGCTCGCGCGACGTCAGCTCAAAATCTTCCTCCGCACGCGCCAGGGCAAAAAACGGGTGACGAAAGCCATGCAGTCGATGGCTTGGGTCGGGATCATGCCAATCGTAGAGAAAGTAGTCGTGTAACAGGGCTCCGCGCAGCAGCGAGGCACGGTCGACCGAAATGCCAGCACGGCCCAAGCGCTCGGCAAATGACAGACTTGCCCGCGCCACCGAGGTCACATGCGCATACACCGTCACATCGCCATGCTGGATAAACTCGCGCGTCAGGTCCAGACGGCCCGCCTGTGCCAGTTGACGGGCAGCATGGTCTACTTCGCACGCGATTTTCTCGGCACGAGCGACATCGGACATGCTGTCTCCTTCCAGCGACTCACGGCGACAAGCCACAGCCTGCACGCAATGAATAAAATCATCATGGAACTAATCAGTATGGCATCGGACAAAACGTTTTGCCCCACCAGTTGGCGAATTACCGCGCCGCCGTCACATATCAAACGCCAAAATGTGCGAGACTGTTTTGTGCAATTGTGCCGGCCGAGGGAGCGCCGGCGCTCGATTCGCATGGAGTAACCCACAACGATGCTGCTTACGCAAACGACAACGCCCGAGGACGTCAAGGCTCTCGACCGCGCCGAGCTTCCACTGCTCTGCGGCGAGATCCGCCACGCCATCCTCGAAAGCTCCGCCGCCGTCGGCGGACACGTTGCCCCCAACTTGGGCGTCGTTGAGCTTACGGTTGCGCTTCATCGCGTGTTTAACTCCCCCATCGACAAGATTGTCTTTGACGTTTCGCACCAGACCTACGCCCACAAGGCGCTGACTGGGCGCGCGTACACCTATATCGATCCGGAGCGTTATGGCGAGGCTTCTGGCTTTGCCAATCCCGACGAGTCCGAGCACGACCTGTTCGCCATGGGTCATACCTCCACATCGGTGAGCCTGGGCTGCGGCTTGGCACACGCCCGCGATTTGGCGGGCGACAGCTACAACGTCATTACCATCATTGGCGACGGTTCGCTTTCGGGCGGTCTGGCGTTTGAAGGCTTTAACAATGCCGCCGAGCTCGACAGCAACTTGATCATCGTCGTCAATGACAACGACCAGTCCATCGCCGAAAACCACGGTGGCCTGTATCGCAATCTGGCCGAGCTGCGCGCCAGCAACGGCACCTGCGAGCGCAACGTTTTCCGCGCGATGGGACTCGACTACCGCTATCTGGACGCCGGCAACGATGCGTTGGCCCTGGTCGACACGCTGCAGGAGCTGCGCGATATCGATCATCCCATCGTGCTGCACGTCTCCACCGCAAAGGGCAAGGGCTTTGAGCCAGCCCAGAGCGACCCCGAGCGCTGGCATCATGTGGGTCCGTTTGACATGGCGACTGGGCGCAAGCTCTGCCCGGGCCATCCGAGCGAGCCTGCGCCGCGCACCTATGCCGATATTACGGGCGAGGCCCTGAGCGCTGCCATCGAGCGCGATCCGCAGGTTGTGGGCATCACGGCTGCCACGCCCTACATCATGGGCTTTACACCCGAGCTTCGCGCCGCGGCAGGCAAGCAGTTTGTCGACGTGGGCATTGCCGAGGAACACGCCGTGACCTTTGCCACCGCGCTCGCCCGCTCGGGTGCCAAGCCAGTCTTTGGTGTGTACGGCACGTTTTTGCAGCGCGCCTACGACGAACTGTGGCACGACCTGTGCCTCAACGACGCCCCCGCAACCATCCTGGTATTTGGCGCGTCGATCTTTGGCACCACATCCGAGACGCACCTCTCGTTCTTTGATATTTCCATGCTGGGCGGTCTTCCCAACATGCACTACTTGGCGCCGGCCTGCATGGAGGAATATCTGTCCATGCTGAGCTGGTCGCTCGATCACCGCGAGCATCCCGTGGCGATTCGCGTGCCGGGCATTGGCTTGGTAAGCCGCCCCGACTTGGCGCCTGCCGAGGACGCCGATTACGGCGCCGTTCATTACAACGTGGTGCGCCAGGGTCGCGACGTGGCCGTGCTCGCGCTTGGCGATTTCTTTGAGTTGGGCGAGCGCGTGGCAAACCGCTTGGCTGCCGAGTACGGCATCGAGGCCACGCTCGTCAACCCGCGCTATGCAACTGAGCTCGACCGTGAGTTCCTCGACAGCCTTGCCGCCGAGCATCGCGTTGTCGTCACTCTCGAGGACGGCATCTTGGACGGTGGCTGGGGCGAGCGTGTCGCGTGCTACTTGGCCTGCACGCCCGTGCGCACGCGCACCTTCGGCATCGCCAAGGGCTTCCCCGACCGCTACGACCCCAAAGAGTTGCTCGCTCAGAACGGCATGACGGTCGAGAACATGGCCGCCGAAGCCGTAAGGCTACTCAACGAGTAAGAAAACCTCCGCAAGGAAAGCACCCCTGCGGAGGTTTTTATTTTCGCGGCGCGATTATCTCAATCTGTAACATCTAGGGCCCGAATTCCCGTCTAACTGTTACAGATCTAGACAAACCGTCTTTGCCCCTGACCTTTGTCTCAATCTGTAACAGATAGAGACCTTTTGGCCGTCTAACTGTTACAGATCGAGACATTCGAATTCCCCTGAAGAGAAAATCTCAATCTGTAACAGTTACTCGGCAAAAAAGGCTGCAGATGTTACAGATCGAGACATAACAGCAAGGCATGCCGCTGCATCTGCAAGAACCACCACAAAGGTGCCTGTCCCTTTATGGTAGGTAGAATAACCCATAAGGTAAGTATGTTTCTGAGTTATTTCGTGTTGACCCATTTGAGCGCGATAGGGTATAACTCTACTCAACCGCTAGGGATTTTATTGAGAAAGGTGTTCTACCATGAGCAAGAACCTCTCCCAGCAGGTCGTTCTCGACCGCCGCGGCTTCGTTGCCGCCACCTTCGCAACCGTCGCCGGCCTTGGTCTTGCCGGCTGCTCCGACACCAGCGCCGAGGCCGACAAGGGTTCCGCCGCCGGCTCTTCCAAGAGCTCCAATGATACCGAGGTTTCCGCCACGCTCGACGCCAAGGCATTCGACAAGCTCGTCAACGACGGCCCCAAGGCCGATGACGACGCCATCGCCGCCAGCACCTGGGCTACGGCCGTCAAGGATGCCGGCGTCTTTACGATCGGTGGCGTCCAGACCTCCACGCTCTTCTCCCTCCTCAACGAGAAGGACGGTCAGACCCGCGGCTTCGACGCCGGTATCGCACAGCTCCTGTCCAACTACATTCTGGGCGAGAACAAGGTCGAGATCACCCAGGTGACCTCGGACACGCGCGAGTCCGTCCTGCAGAACGGCCAGGTCGACGCTGTCTTTGCCACCTACACCATCACTGACGAGCGCAAGAAGCTCGTCTCCTTCGCCGGTCCCTACTACTACACCCAGCAGGCCATCCTGGTGCTCGCCGACAACGACGACATCAAGAGCGTCGACGACCTGGCCGACAAGAACGTCGCCGTCCAGTCCGGCTCCAACGGCCCCGCCATCCTGGAGGAGTTCGCCCCCAAGGCCAGCCAACAGGAGTTCAAGACCGACGAGGAGGCCCGCCAGGCACTTCAGCAGGGCCGCGTTGACGCCTACGTCATCGACAACAACATGCAGCAGAGCGCCCTGGTCCGCGAGCCCGGTAAGTACAAGATTGCCGGCAAGCCCTTCGGCAGCAAGGAGCCCTATGGCATTGGCCTGCCACTCGATTCCGACGGTGTCGCCTTTGTCAACGACTTCCTTAAGAAGATCGAGGATGACGGCACCTGGACCGAGCTGTGGCAGATCTGCATTGGCGACCGTACGGGCGACACCAATGTTCCCGAGCTGCCCGAGATCGGCGCCTAGGCAGCGAGCCTAGTAACGGCCGCTACGAAACCATACGGAAACGCACGATGCGCTTTATTGCGCTAAACTGTTTCCTCACTGAGTTGTCGGGGCTTCCGTACACACGGGAGCCCCTTTCCTTACCGGCGGGAGGTCCGCATGAGTCTCTCCGAGCTCTGGTCGCTCTATGGCCAGAACTATATCGACGCGCTGCTAGCAACCTGGGGCATGACGCTTGAGTCGTTTGCCATCGCCATGGTGCTGGCCGTCGCCGTCACCGTGATGCGCGTGTCGCCGCTCAAGCCGCTGCGCGTCTTTGGCGACCTGTATGTCCAGGTCTTCCGTAACATCCCCGGCATCGCGCTGCTCATTATCGTCGTCTATGCGCTGCCCCCGCTCAAGGTCGTCCTGCCCTACCGCACCTGCGTCATCGTCGCCACGGTGTTGCTGGGCTCGGCCTTTGGCTCCGAGAACTTTATGAGCGGCATCAACACCGTCGGCGTCGGTCAGGTAGAAGCCGCCCGTTCGCTCGGCATGAGCTTCAACCGTATCCTCGCCAAGATCGTGATTCCGCAGGCGCTGCGCTCGAGCGTGCTGCCCATGACCAACCTCTTTATCGCCGTCATGCTCACCACCGCGCTCGGCAGTCAGGTACCGCTTAAACCGCAGGAGCTCACCGGCGTGGTGAGCTACATCAACACGCGCTCGCTCGGCGGCGTCGCCGCGTTCTTTATCTCGGCGCTTGGCTACCTGGGCACGGCCTTTGTGGTGAGCCACATTGGCAACTACATCGATAAGAAGGTGAGGATCCTCCGATGAGTAAACATTCCTCCCCTGCACTTACCATGCGCGATGCGCTCTACGAGGCTCCCGGCCCCAAGATGCGCGCCAAGATTCGCGTCGGCACCGCCATCTCACTTGTTGCCGTGGCCGCGCTCATCGCTCTGGTACTGCAGCGCTTTTACGTGACCGGCCAGCTTTCGGTCCATTACTGGTACTTCTTTACGCACCTCACCACCTGGAAGTTCCTGCTTGCCGGTTTTGAGGGCACCGTTAAAGTCGCACTCACCGCCGGCGTCATTGCGCTGGTACTGGGCTTAGCCCTTATGCTCGGCCGCACCAGCGACATTAAGCCGCTGCAGCTGGTCTGCCGCGTGCTCACCGATTTCTTCCGTGGCGTGCCGAGCCTTCTGTTCATCTACTTCTTCTTTTTGGTGCTGCCCCAGTACAAGATCGCACTGCCGTCGTTTTGGATGCTCACGCTTCCCGTCGCGCTCGCTGCGGCCGGCGTACTGGCCGAGATCTTCCGTGCCGGCGTCAATGCCGTGCCGCGCGGCCAGGTCGAGGCCGCCCAGGCGCTCGGTCTCTCCAAGGCTAAAATCACCTTTAAAATCGTGCTGCCGCAGGCCATTCGGTTTATCATTCCGTCGTTGATTTCGCAGCTTGTGGTCGTCGTCAAAGACACCACCGTCGCCTACGTGGTGAGCTACCCCGACCTTATGCAAAACGCCCGCGTGCTCATTACCAACTACGACGCCCTCGTGTCGGTCTACCTAGTGATCGCGGTCATTTATATCCTCATCAACGTCGCAATCAACAAGGCCGCTGTCTACGTTTCGCGCAAGACCGGCGCGACCATCATTCGCTAACGATTTACCATTTCGAGTCATAAGGAGCCGAGCACCATGGCACAGAGCACTTCTTCTACCGGTAATCAGCCGCTGATCGAGCTCAAGCACGTCGATAAGCACTATGGCGATCTGCACGTCCTCAACGACATCAATCTCTCGGTCGACCGCGGCGAAGTCGTCGTCGTGATCGGCCCCTCGGGCTCGGGCAAGTCGACCATGTGCCGAACCATCAACCGCCTGGAAACCATCGACTCGGGCGAGATCCTCATCGAGGGCGAGCCTCTGCCGCAGGAAGGCAAGGATCTTGCCCGCATGCGCGCCGAGCTGGGCATGGTGTTTCAGCAGTTCAACCTGTTCGCGCATATGACGGTGCTGCAGAACGTCATGCTGGGGCCGGTCGACGTGCTGGGCGTGTCCAAGGAGGAAGCTCGTGAGCGCGCCATGGACCTGCTGAGCCGCGTGGGCGTTGCCGAACAGGCCGACAAGGTGCCCGCTCAGCTCTCGGGCGGCCAGCAGCAGCGCGTGGCCATTGCCCGCTCGCTCGCCATGCAGCCCAAGGCCATGCTCTTCGACGAGCC
The DNA here is from genome assembly GCA_900550965.1 of uncultured Collinsella sp. GTDB lineage: Bacteria > Actinomycetota > Coriobacteriia > Coriobacteriales > Coriobacteriaceae > Collinsella. The sequence goes on from URUC01000009.1 coordinate 18,351, forward strand.
CACGAGTGCCCTTGACCCCGAGATGATCAACGAGGTGCTCGAGGTCATGGTCCGCCTGGCCCAGCAGGGCATGACGATGATCGTCATTACGCACGAGATGAACTTCGCCAGCCGCGTTGCCGACCGCGTCGTGTTTATGGCCGACGGCCAGATCGTGGAAACCGGCACGCCCGACGAGTTCTTCGACCATCCCCAGACCAAGCGCGCCCAAGACTTCCTCAACTCCATCAAGGGCCACTAGCCCAATTGCCATATCCGCTCGCCATGACCATCCAAACTCGAAAGCAACACCTATGATCGGAACTCGCACTTCATCGTCATACACCCCGCACGTCAACGTCGACCCCGCCGACCGTCCGCTCATCCTGGTGGCGCCGCGCTGGGAAGAGGCGAAGCCGTTTTTAAGCGAAACGCTCTCCCCCAACGAGGAAATCGCAAGTGTCTTTGTCGATGCCATCCTTGCCGCCGGCGGCCTGCCGCTGCAGATGTCCATCACCGAGGACATTGAGGTCATCCGCCATTACGTCGATATCGCCGACGGTATCGCCATCCCCGGCGGCCCGGACGTCAACCCCAAGCGCTGGGGCGATGAGCGCCCTTACGACCCCACGCTATGCTGCGAGATCCGCGATCGTTTTGAGTTCAAGCTGGTTAACGAGGTGCTTCGCGCCAAGAAGCCGCTCTTTACCACCTGCCGCGGCACGCAGCTGCTCAACGTCGCCACCGGTGGCACCCTATGCATGGACGTGCCGAGCTTGGGCGCGCGCGAGGGCCGCACGCAGTGGCGCCATACCCATGTGCTCAACGACCCCGTGCATCCCGTCGAGGTCGTGCCGGGCTCGCTGTTGGAGCGCGCGCTTGGCGGGCACAGGCTGATCCAGACCAACTCCGCACACCACTGCTGCGTCGATCATCTGGGTAAGAGCACGCGTTTGGTCGCCAAGGCAACCGACGGCGTTCCCGAGTGCATCGAGGTCGAAGGCCAGCCATTCTGCTTGGGCGTGCAATGGCACCCTGAGTACACGTGGAAGACGCTCGAGACCGACTTTAACCTGTGGAAGTCGTTTGTCGAAGCAGCGGCCAAGGTAAAGCAGGCCCGCTAGCTCGCGAACCACTCAGGTTAAAGCCTCCTAAGCCAGGGGGGCGGGCACCAGCTACGGTGCCCGCCCCCCTGTATTTGATATGCTCGGTATGATTATCCCTCACAAACAATCAGAGAAATCTCGACCACAATCGGTCGACAGTAAAGCAAATGGCAACAACGCTTGCTACGTTTATGAGACAGTCAATTAAAATCGAAATGCATTGACCATTCCCCAACGGGGTCACGCCGCAAATCCACATGAGCATCGAGGCTGGAAGCGGAAGCATGGAATTGGCCCCGATCTGTATGTAGATCGCTACGACGTTGACAAGCAGCAGCATGCCAATCGGACCGAAGCCGGCCCCAAAATAGGAAACAGCGATCACGCAAGAGACCACATATGCAAGACAGACGGCACTCGCCAGAAGAAGTCGATAGCAAAATATATTCAGGTTGAAATACTGTTGAGCATCCAAAACGATCGTGCAATTAAGGCAGTACAAAACGACGCTCGACAGGATAAAAGCGCCCAAAAGCGCGAAAGAAGACAGCATCGCTCGCGCAACGATAGCGCACACACGCTTCCCTCCCCGAGCCTCCGACAACCCCCACGGTTCCTCAATAAAGCCCGAACTGACAAAGCGCGGTACAATGCAAGCCGCGATGAACGGAAAGAACAATGCATGAGCCAATGGGGCTACGTTGAACAGCAGACCACGAAAAACCTCTGCATTACCAAATAGAAGGACATCCTCCGCCGATAGCGGAAGCGTCGGGTCTGGGAAAAAGCCCAAGAAACTGTTCTCACGGAGGCTACAGAACCACATCGGGAAAGAATTAAGCTGCAATATCACCATGTACGCATAAATTACCAGGATTAAGGCGTACGCCCATTTGCTCACATGCTTCAATTCTGACTGGAGAAGTCTTTTAATCTGACGAGCCATTGAGCACACCCCCAGCGCGAAAGCTCAAGAGAGCGTAAATCAATACCGATAGACAGCTGGCTGCCACGCCATATCCCAGAAGCGTCAGCTGCCCCATATCGCTATACCCAAGGGCACATCCGACTCCAAGGTACGGCCCCGGAAGGAAGAAGATCCATCGCAAGGATGGTATAGGTGCCTGAAGGAAGGCTCCGTAGAGCGTCAAGCTCATGACAAATCCAATAATTATCGCAGCCCCGCTCAATACAGCGCTGCCTGTAATCCGATAGATGGTCACCGTCTCCAGCGCAATCGATATCACCAATACGGCGTTAATCATCATTGCGGGCAAAAATGCAGCCAGCATGCTATGCGCATAGTTTTGCCCTCCGCGTGTTATCGCTATTGCAAACAGAAGAAGGCAAAGCGCGCTATACGCTGCGCCAATTATTAAAGCAGACGAAAATGCATGGGCTAGAGCCCCATAAAAGCGGTTGAGACCTCTTGCCGAAGAAATTCGGTGCCCCTCTTTATAGCCATGCTCCTGTAAAAGCACCAAACAAACGATGAGTGGAACGAACAGGGATGTACCGGCAAAAGCGCTGCGCGCAAGGGACTCATCAGGCGCAGAAGGATCGATTGCATTCCAGAGGAAACCAATATCCTCCCCACAAACGCCATAGCCAAAGGCGAGCAACGTTGTTCCGTTTTTTAGAAAGATGCCGAAGAGAAGGCCGAACGCCAGCATAAGCGCAAGACCAAACTTCGCCGGAAATATCCTGTGCAAACGCATCATATCTGCCTTTATGGGATGGATCGCCCGCTTCATAGCGAGACCGCCTTCATCAAGCGCCTGTAATACTCTTTTAGGGATGGCGCCTCATCCCTTATGACGTCCATCGATTCCTTTTTCAGCAGTTCGCCGTCATGAAGAAACAGGCAGCTTGTTGCAACCGATGCCAGCTCATCCAAATCATGACTAGAGATGAGCATGGTCTTACCCTGCTCTCGATTCAATCGACCGATAAGGGCCCATATACTCTCGATGCCCAGCGGGTCCAACCCGTTTGCTGGCTCATCAAAAATAAGCAGATCAGTGTCACCCAACAAAGCTGTAGCTATATCCAGCCGCCGTTTCATTCCCAGAGAAAAACTGCTCACGCTCTTTTTCTCATCGGCATCCAGCCCGACTAGGCTCAAAACGCGAGGAATCTCACGCTTCTCATCAAGCCCCCATTCCGCACATCGGATTTGAAGATTCTCAACCGCACTGAGAGATTGGTATGCTCCACTGGAATCTGGTACATAGCCGACACGCGTCCGCATCAGGCTAAGCTCTTTTTTTGATTTGCCTCCGAAGAGTTCCACGCTTCCCGACGATGGCCCACAGAGGCCCAGCACTATTTTAATAAGCGTGCTTTTACCCGCCCCGTTTGCACCGACAAGGGCACAGAGCTCAGACTGATGCACCTCGAAGGAAACGTCATGCAAAACGTGCCGTTTCCCGTAGCGTTTTGAAACTTTTGATAGCTTTATCGCTGATGCGTTCATTGTCCTCCTGTTCCGCTTGATAGCAAAACAGCTCATATCGTTCCTTCCTTTATCGTTTTCCATAGTTGTTATTGTTTCTCGATAACACATATTTGTCAAGATAATCTAAAAGAAAGAACCCGTGTTAGACACGGGTTCCTTCACGCTGATATTTCGTTTTAGTTGTTCGCCTTAAGCTACTCGTCACTCAAATCGACAGCAAAGACTGATGTCGGAAGCGACGCCTCGTTGCCTCCGCCATCCCGCATCTGTCTCACAACATTTTTTGCGCGCTCGACAATAAGCTCCTCAAGCTCTTTCTCGCTCACGCGCTGAATAATATCTCCCGGTTGACAATCAAGCTCATCACAGATTTCGAGAAGCGTCTTAAGGCGAATAGCTTTTACTTTTCCGTTTCTTAGCTTTGAAATATTCGCCGGAGTATGCCCCGTCGCCCGAATCAGATCAGCGCTGGTCTTTCCGGTCTTAAGCAGCTGCGTCTCAAGCTCGATGATGAGATAGCTCATGTTTCCTCCTACACAAGCTCGTCAGACTGCTCTTGGAGCAGCGAGGCATAACTCCAGATCGCCGAGATAAACAGACAGACAACTGCGCCGATAAACGACCCCGCATCAAAGGTAGCGCCTTGGCAAATCTCAATAACGAAGGAATGAGGCACGATGTAAAGCTCCAGTCCGCCAATGGTGAGATTGACCGATCCATAGGCACCAACAAGCGAAACCGCGGCGTTAACAGCAAAGGCAAGCGCGAGAACACGGATAAGCCGCACATGCGTCTTGGTAAAGGGCGAGACGCCCCGAGAGATGTTATGGCTGATTCCGCACAAAACGACAAGCGAAACACCCACGACGAGTGCCAGGCACAGCCCGCTTGGGATAACGATGCTCCCGCCATCGAGAAGCGTCACGACACCGAAAGAATCGACAGAAACAACGTTTGCAACCGCATACCAGATCACGTAAACAACCAACGCGGCAAAAGCGACGAGCATTCCCGCAAAAACGACCGCCATGCAAAAGCCAAGCTTCCTTACAGTCTCGCCCGCCTTGGCCATACGCTGAACGCTGTTGGACATACACTCACCCTCATCGAATCTATCGTTATTCGAACAGTTTATCGAACAACGATATGGATTGCATGCGGAAAGCCCCGCCAGTGCGCATAGGCCATTCACTAATCAGAAGAGATGAGCGTGGATTTTTGGACACGTATCGAACGAGCGTGGATAATCTCCCACTTTGAGGCCGCCACCGGGCCTAAAACGGGAGATTATCCACGCTCATAGTCATCAAGGCTCACAGCCTCTTACTCGGCCGCCTCGCGCAGGGCCGACATCGTAGCCGCATATTGCTGCTGCAACGCATGCATTCCCTCGCGAGCGCCGTCAACGGCATCGGCGCCGCGCAGCGCTTCGGTCACCACGACCGCCGGCTCGTACAGATTATCGAATCCCAGGTTCTGGCTCACGCCCTTGAGCGTGTGCGCTGCCATAAACGCACCTTCGGCGTCTCCTGCCGCCATGGCGGCCTCCAGCTTGTCCATGCTCTCGTCATCCAAAAACTTGAGGGCAAAGCGGGCAAGCATTTCCTCGCCCATCAGCCGAGCGCACGCGTCATCATAATTAGCGCCGATCTTCTCATACGCCTCACGCATGGAAATCATGGATTAAAACTCCTTTGGTCAAACTAAATCGTGGGAAACGCGACAACGTCGGCGGGGCGTGCCAACGTCTCGGCAATACGGTCTTGCACCTCGAGCAGGCAATCGAGCAGCAGCGGGTTAAAGGTGCCGCACTTACCGTCCAGGATCATCTGGATCGCCTCCTCGTGCGGGATAGCGTCCTTGTACACGCGCACGCTCGTCAGTGCATCGTACACGTCAGCCACCGAAACCACCTGCGCGGCGATGGGAATTTCGTCGCCCTTAAGGCCATCGGGATAACCCTTGCCGTCCCAGCGCTCGTGATGCCAACGCGCAATCTGGTACGCATATTCCATAAGCGCATTGCCGGCGTGATGGCTGCCCAGCTCGAGCAGCATGTTGGCGCCAATCGTGGTATGCGTCTTCATAATCTCGAATTCCTCGGGCGTGAGGCGCCCGGGCTTGTTGAGGATCGCATCGTCAATCGACATCTTGCCGATATCGTGCAGCGCCGAAGCCAGGGCGATCGTGGAGCGTTCCTCATTGTCGAGGGAGATCGTGCCGCTACGCTGAACCAGATAGCCAAGCAGCAGCTCGGTCAGCTTTTCGATGTTCGTAACGTGCCTACCGCTCTCGCCGTTGCGAAGCTCCATGACGCCGGCCATGATGTCGATGAGCATGCGACTGTTCTTGACGCGCTCGTTGTACTGTTGGGACAGCAGGTTCGTCAGGCGGCGCTGTTTGGCGTACAGGCGGATGGTGTTGCTTACGCGGCGGCGCACGACACGGGAGTCAAACGGGCGGTTGATATAGTCTGAGGCGCCCAGCTCGTACGCGCGCAGAACCGCATCATCGGAATCTTCGCTCGAAATCATGATGACAGGCAGATTATCGATACCCGATCGGCGCGACAGATCGGCCAGCACCTCAAAGCCGCTTATGCCCGGCATCACAATGTCCAGCAGCACGAGCGACAACTCATCGCCATAGCGGTCGACCATGTCGAGCGCCGCACGACCGTTATCGGCCTCGAGGATGCAATGCTCGTCCTTGAGCATCTCGCTGAGAATGGCTCGGTTCATCTCGGAGTCATCGGCGATAAGCACCAAAGGCTTTTCGCTTTGGAAGGCCTCGATGGAATCGGCATCGGTCACGACCGTACCGGCTTTTGCCTTAGCGCGGCTCAGTAACTGAGCAGCGCGGCCAACGCCCTCATCGACCGTCTCGCCATGAATGCGAACGCCACCAACACATGCCGTCAAGCTCACGTACTCATGGCCCGGAATAATCGTGGAATGAACGGCATCGGACACCTGATGCAGGCGACGGGTGAAGTCATCGGAGGGAATATTGGGCATGACAACCACAAACTTGTCGCAGCCATAGCGCACAAGCTCGTCAGTCGAACGGATTCCGCTGCGTATGGCTGTCGCCACAGCACCGAGCGCAAGGTCGCCGGCATGACGGCCACACGTATCGTTGAAGGCCCTAAAATCATCAACGTCGATCATCGCAACGCCGGCATTCATGCGGGCGCTGCGAAGCTTTTCCTCGTAATATCGGCGATTGCGCACGCTCGTCAGCACGTCGGTGTAGACAAGGTCCTCTTCCGCGGCCTCTTGCTCATCAATCGGACGCACCATCAGCAAGACGTGAGGCTCGCCCTCGACCTTCAGAGGGCGTAGACGGGCGCGGTACTCAGTGCCATCATTGAGCAGTTGCTCCGACACCTCATCGGAGTCTGCCAAAGCCTCAAGACTCGACTGACGCAGACAAGGGCAGCGATCGCCGGCGAGCAAGCAGTTAGGCTCACTCTTAATCTGATCGGCCGACAGTAAACGCACCACGGGGTAGGTCTTCGCGACGCGGGCGACCTCGACGGCAGCCTCCTCGTCGGTTAGATTGACCTCGTGATTATTGAGCATATGGGGCCCTTTCGATAGTTTCGCATGGAGCGGTGGGTTCCAAATGTTACAAGGGTAACACCTTGTCGATGCAGGTAAGTACGTGAATGCTGCCACATTCTTATGAGTTGGCAGACGGCGCGATTGAAGCCGCAGACGCGAGGTTTTGAGCACGTTTGTTAATACGGCCGAAACGTTTGCGGATGAAGCCTGCTTTGGCTATTGCGGATGCTAGAGCCCCAGGATGCCACGGACAGCCCGGGCAGCCGCTGCCGGGCGATCGCGCAGACCGTTATGCGCGCCCGGGATCGTCACGAGAGGGCAATCGAGATATTCGGCAGCCGCTCGCGTGCCAGCCTCGCGGGGCGTGCCAATCGAGAGCTCGCCTAGGAGCACGGCGGCCACCGTTTTCGACGCGCGAACGCTATCCCAATCGGGAACGCAGGTCATAGTAATCCCGTATTCGTTTGCCATGAAACTGCGGCCGTTGCGCAGGGCATGCTTGGCTTCTGCCTCGGTCGTTCCAGGAGCCTCGGGGTCCAAGTCGCCGAGGGCTCCCAAGAAAAGCCGGAGCGCCCTTGAAACCTTTCCAGCCGCAATCATATCGAGCAAAACCGGAGCTGCGCCCATGCCGACGCCTTCGGCCGACACAGCCGGCTCATGCAGAATCGCACGGGCGACGAGATGGGGCTCGGTGCGAAGAAGCTCCAGCGCCACCAACGTACCGGCGCTGTGCGCAAGCACATTTGCCGAAGCGCCAACGTGTTCGATCACGGCTTGCAGGTCGGCGGCCTGAGCGGCAAGATCATAGCTGCCGTCTGCCGCTTCGCTGCTGCCACCACAGCCGCGGCGGTCGTAGGCAATTACGCGGTAGTTGCGACTGAGCTCACAAGCGATGCCGTCGAAAAATGTGCCGTCGACACAAGCGCCGTGCACGCACACCAAGGCAGGAGCATCAGGCGACACATCCGGGCCGGCATATTCGCGACAGGCAATCGTGGTGCCCGCATTCTCGACCGTAAAATCCATGTTGTGCCCCCATCATCAATGCTCATCCAGTTGCACGTCAGCACGATTGGATGGACCCGCATTGCTTTACACCTTGTTAACAGATTAACTTTACCCGACCCGAGGCTTTTCATGGCACGGCATCATGAGCGACGTGAAAAAACGAAACTTGTAAAGCAAGAGCCCACACCTTGCTTTGGAGCCGATGCTATGCTTAGGCACAATTGTCTTGAGGAGCATATGCCTATGTCTACGTTTTTGAATGCCAGCCCCATCTTTGGGCCCGTTCGCAGCCGTCGCCTTGGTCTCTCGCTCGGCGTCAACATGATGCCGGCCAGCGGCAAAATCTGCACGTTCGACTGCATCTACTGCGAGAACAGCCTCAACGCCGAGCGCCCCTGCCATGAGCCGTATAACACGGCTGCCGTGGTACTCGAAGCGCTCGAGGCAAAGCTGCGCGAGATGGCAGCCGAGGGCGAGCTCCCCGATGTAATCACCTTCGCAGGCAACGGCGAGCCCACCGCCGCACCGGAGTTTCCGCAGGCCATCGCCGGGGCCGTCGCGCTGCGCGACCAGCTTGCCCCAAACACCAAGATTGCCGTGCTTTCCAACGGCACGCGCGCCGACCGTCCCCAGGTGCACGATGCGCTCATGATGGTCGACGACAACATCCTCAAGCTCGATACGGTCGATCCGGCATGTATCCAGCTGCTCGATCAACCCGTTGGCCCCTATGATGTGGAGCACCAGATTGAGACGTTCGCAAGCTTTGACGGTCACGCTATAATCCAGACGATGTTTTTGACCGGCGAACACCAGGGCAAGCCTCTCGACAATACCGGCGAGGAGTACGTCGACCCTTGGCTCGCGGCGCTCGAGCGCATTCGTCCGCAGGAGGCAACCATCTACACAGTGGCGCGCGAGACACCGGTCGCCGGCCTTGCCAAAGCGGCGCCCGAGGTGCTCGACACGATCGCCGCACGCGTGCGCGCCCTTGGCATTCCCTGCCAGGTGAGCTACTAGCAAAACCACGTAGCAGCTAGTGCCCGCCACCCCGCTCCATCAGTTGCGGTGATATAGTTCCTGTTTATACTGTTAAACCGCTTAAATCAGAACTATATCACCGCAACTTTTATAGACGCGTAGGTGGGCTATACTAGCTGCGACTGAAAGGAAGTTAGCCATGTTTGACAACGGACCCGTGCCCGGCCGCAACGACGCCTGCTGGTGTGGCAGCGGCAAAAAATATAAGAAATGCCACAGCGCCTTTGATGAGCGCCTCGAGCGCCTGTGGGAAGAGGGCTGGGAGGTTCTGCCCCGCACGCTCTACAAGACACCCGCCGATATCGAGGGCATCAAACGCTCGGCCGCCATCAACGTGGGCGTGCTCGATTACGTAGGCGAGCACATCGCCGCGGGCATGACTACCAACCAGATCGACCAGATGATCTACGACTACACCGTCGAGCACGGTGGCACGCCGGCCGACCTCAACTACGAGGGCTACCCCAAGAGCGTGTGCACCTCGATCAACGACGTGGTCTGTCACGGTATCCCCTGCGATGCGGACGTGCTGCACGAGGGCGACATCATCAACGTGGACTGCTCCACGATCTTGGACGGCTACTTTAGCGACTCGAGTCGCATGTTCTGCATCGGCGAGGTCTCTGCCGAGCGCCAGCGCCTGGTCGACGTCACCCGCGCCAGCGTGGAGGCGGGTTTGGCAGCCGTCAAGCCGTGGCTGCCGCTCTCCGTTATGGCCGAGGCCGTGCAGAAGACCGTCGAGGACGCCGGCTTTAGCGTGGTGCGCGAGTACGGCGGACACGGCATTGGCAAGGAGTTCCACGAGGACCCGTTTGTGGGCTTTACCACCGAGGCGCCCGATGTGGACACCATCATGGCTCCGGGTATGGTCTTTACCATCGAGCCTATGGTCAATGCCGGAGCGCCAGACATCAAGATTAGCAAGGGTGATGGTTGGTGCGTGCGCACCAAGGACGGCAGCGATTCGGCCCAGTGCGAGGTACAGCTCGTGGTGACCGAGGATGGTTACGAGCTGCTGAGCTGGTAGCCGTGGATGCGCCGGATGCCGACGAGCGCGCTCGTCTTGCATCCGGGGTTTTTATTTGAACGTTTTGCCTGATAAAACTTGCCAAAATGAACCTGTCCCTTTTTGGCAGGTTTTAGAGCTCCACACTTTCGGCGCCGTTGATGGTTAGGTTTCGCTCGTAGAAGGCGGTGAGGGCGCGGATGGCGTACATTACGTCGCGCACGCCGCCGGTCTCGTAGCTTGAGTGCATGGCCAGCTGCGGCAGGCCCACGTCCACGGCGTGCATACTCACCTGCAAGTTCGACAGATTGCCGAGCGTGGAGCCGCCGGCCATATCGCTCTTGTTGGCGAAGGCCTGCGTGGGCACGTCGGCGTCATCGCAGATAGCCTGGAACACCGCGCGGCTAAAAGCATCGGTGCAGTAGTGCTGGTTGGCCGCCTCCTTGATGACGATGCCGCCGTTGAGCACCACCTGATTGCGAGCATCGCACTTCTCGGCGTGGTTGGGGTGCACGGCATGCGCATTGTCGCAGCTTACAAGCATCGAGGCGGCAAGGGCGCGATGGTACGACTCGTCGTCAAAGTCCAACGATCCGTTAATGCGGCGCAGCGCGTCGGCCAAGAACGTCGACATGGCGCCCTGCTTGGTCTCGGAGCCAACCTCCTCGTTATCAAAGCAGCAGAAAACCGAAACGTCGTGCGCATTCTCGGCACCCAAAAATGCCTGCAGCGAGGTGTAGGCGCATGCCAGGTCGTCGAGCTTGGGCGTCGAGATAAACTCATCGGCCCAGCCCCAAATGCGCGCATCCTGACGATTGACCAGGAACAGATCGCGGCCCAAAATTTGCTCGGGCTCAACGTCCAGTTCGTCGGCGATCAGGGCGTCAAAATCTCCCTGCTTAAGGTCACCGGCGCTGATGAGCGGGCACAGGTCGACGGCGCGGTTGGGCGCAAAGCCCTCATTAACGCCACGATTCATATGGATGGCAAGGCTCGGGATAATAGCGACCTCGCGCTCGGTGGAAAGCAGGCGGCTCTCAATACGGTCGCCTTCGCGTACCAACACGCGTCCAGCCAGCGCCAGCGGGCGATCGAACCAGGTGTAGTCGATCATGCCGCCGTAGGCCTCGGTGTTCAGGCGCAGCGTCTCGCCCGCGCCGTCAAGCTCAGGCACGGCCTTGACCTTAAACGTCGGCGAATCGCTGTGCGACGCCGTGAGCTGAAAATGATAGTCGCCGGCAACGCCGTCCTCGCCCCACGTAGCAGCCAGGTCCTCGCCCACCTTAAAGGCAACAACGCTCGAGGTATTGCGCTGCGTGTAATAACGCCCGCCCGGCTCGATATCCCACGCCGCGTTCTCGGGCAGGTAGGTAAAGCCTGCCTCGTCGAGCTCGGCCATAATGGTCGCCGCCGTATGGAACATGCTGGGGCACGCCTCGATAAAGTCGATAAGGTCGTTAGCGGCCTCGATATCATCGGCCGTCACATGCGCGCGCTCGGGCGTTTCCTGATCCGTCATGCTCTCCCCTTTCACTGGGTTGATGGTTCCCTCCAGCATACCCCGCCGCGCCAGTGCCGTGCCTTTCATTCCATGTTTAATCCCGCGCCGCTCGCCAAGTTGAGCCATCATGCCCGCACTCCTTTTGCGACAATTACGCTAACAGGACGAAAGGAGCCGTCATGAAGCCACGTAACATTGCCATCGCCTGCGGTGTCGCGGGAGTCGCCGTCGGCCTTGCCGCTGCCACCGGCATCGTTTATCACAAACAAATCAAGTCCGCCGCGTCACTCAAACGCTTGACCGGCTACGCGGATGGCTATGACCTGTACGCAATCGACATCGCCTACGACTACGATCTTGATCGCATCATCGCCGCTGGTGTGCGCGACGACCAGGCCTACATCGATGCCGTGGTGGCGCAGGTGCTGCCCGGTGTGCCGGCACATGTCCAGGCGCCCCAGTTTGCCTGCAGCGCTTTTGTCGCCGTAGATGCCGAAGGCCGCGTGCGCACCGGTCGCAATTACGACTTTAAGGACGACACCTCGGCGCTGCTGGTGCGTAATCACCCGCGCGGCGGCTATGCCTCCATCGGCGTTGCGGCCCTTAACAACCTGGACGATAACACTCCGCTTGACTCCGTCGGCGGACGCGCTGCGGCGTTGATGGGCCCGTTTGCCCAGCTCGACGGTGTTAACGAATGTGGCGTGTCCATTGCCGTGCTCACCCTGGATTCCAAACCCTGTGACCAGGACACGCAACGCCCCGTCATCAATACCTCGCTCGCCATCCGTCTGGTGCTCGACCGTGCCGCCACCACGCAAGAGGCCGTCAACCTGCTTTCTGCCTACGACATGCACGCCATGGCCGGACGCGACTACCACTTCTTTATCAACGACGCCGCCGGTGACGCGCGGGTGGTGGAGTGGGATCCGCGCGATCCCAACCGTGCATGCAAGGCGACGCCCGTACGCCAGGTCACGAACTTCTACGCCTGCTATGGTGACGAGGTGCTCCCCAACCAAAAGAATGGCGAGCTGGGCCATGGCAAGGAACGCGCCGTCGCAATCGCCGGTGTCCTTGACGCCCGTGCCGGCGCCCAAGACGAGGCAGTCGCTTGGAAGGCCCTACGCGCTGCGGCGCAAGAGCCCAATCCGGAAGACATCACCAGCAACACGCAGTGGTCGGTCGTCTTTGACAACACCGAGCCCGCTGCCGCCGTCACGCTGCGCCGCCACTGGGGCGACGTCGACGCCTTCACGCCGTAAGGAGCCAGGCCCGTCGACCTTACGCTCGCCTGACGTTGCTTACATTTCTATACGCTTGAGCTAACACGTTTTACCCCTGTATCAACAGTGTGCGGGGGTAAACTTATGCGCATGTTATAACTTGCCCGGAAGGATTCATCATGCTCAGGATCGGTCTTCTTACCAGTGGCGGCGACTGCCAAGCGCTCAACGCCACCATGCGCGGCATCGTCAAAACGCTTATAACCAATAGCGAAGAGCCTATCGAGATCTATGGTTTTGAGGACGGCTACCAGGGCCTTATCTACAGCAGGTTCCGTGTCATGACGCCCGCCGATTTTAGCGGCATCCTCACCCGTGGCGGCACCATCCTGGGCACGAGCCGCACGCCGTTCAAGCGCCTCGACATCCCCGAGGCCGACGGCGTCGAGAAGGTGCCCGCAATGGTCCACACCTATCATAAGCTGCAGCTCGACTGCCTGTTTATGCTGGGCGGCAACGGCTCCACCAAGACCGCCAACCGCCTGCGCGAAGAGGGCCTCAACGTTATCGCCCTGCCCAAGACCATCGATAACGACACCTGGGGCACCGAGTTGACGTTTGGCTTTACGAGCGCCATCGACGTCGCCACCAAGTGCATCGACGACATCCACACCACTGCCTCGAGTCACGGCCGCGTGTTTGTCATCGAGATCATGGGCCACAAGGTTGGCTGGATTCCGCTGTACGCCGGTGCCGCGGGCGGTGCGGACGTCATCCTGATTCCCGAGATCCCCTACGACATGGATAACGTCATCAAGACCATCGAGCATCGCATGGAGACCGGCAGCCGCTTTACCATCGTGGCCGTCGCCGAGGGCGCTATCTCCAAGGAGGACGCGGCGCTGTCCAAAAAGGAGTACAAGAAAAAGCTCGCTGAGCGCACGAGCCCGTCGATTGTCTACGACATCGCCAAGGAGATCGAGGCCAAGACTGGTCGCGAGACCCGCGTCGCCATCCCCGGTCACACGCAGCGCGGCGGTCAGCCCGACGCCCAGGACCGCATCTTTGCGACCCAGTGCGGCGTCGAGGCAGCACTGGGATGCCTGCGCGGCGAGTTTGGCTACATGATTGCCCTGCGCGACGGCAAGATGTGCCACATGCCGCTCGAGGATGTCGCCGGCAAGCTCAAGTACGTCGATCCCCAGAGCGACCTGGTGCGCGAAGCCAAGGCGTTGGGCATCAGCTTCGGCGACGAATAGCCTCGGCCGAAACTGCTCTCATCGGAGGCCCCAGGGCTTACCTCCCAAATCGTCCTCGGACATGTCAGGATCCCGCCGTGCGCTTCGCGCGGCGGGATCCTTCCGTCCTGCGGAAAGATTTGGGAGGTAAGCCCTGGGGCCTCCTGCGGTAACTAGGGAGGCCGAGGCTATTCGTCTTCTTGCTGCGGGTGCCTGGTCTGAAATTAAGTTGCGGTGAAATAGTTCCTGCTTAGCCCGCAAATGGCTGAATTTAGGAACTATTCCACCGCAACTTTTGACCCGGGCTCTCAGCTGTTGCGCGCACTGACATTTGTCACATAATTGCTGGTCATGATGGTTGCTACCGGTAGTTGCGGTAGGGTTGGGGCAGATTCTAACTAGAAATGGTGGTCGCTACCGGTTGTTCTCGGCATACTCGGCTCATTCGATTACGGTCTCCACACGAAAGGAACCACCATGGATCTTGCGATGGCACAGCGCCTCGTCGATCGCCGCAAGGCTGCCGGGCTTTCTCAGGAGGCGCTTGCCGCCCAACTGGGTGTGAGTCGTCAGGCTGTCAGTAAATGGGAGCGCAGCGAATCCTCGCCCGATACCGATAACCTCATTGCGCTCGCCGCGCTGTATGGTGTGTCGTTGGACGAGCTGCTATATGGGCAGGCGGCCAACGATGCCGACGACCTGGAGAACGGTAGCGCCGACACCGAGACGGCGGATGTGGCTGACGAGGCTGAGGATTCTGCTGAGCACGCCGATTGCGGCGACAAACCACTTGTCGATATTTCCCTCGCGCGCGGTATCCACGTCATTGATCCCAATAAAGGCGAGGAAGTCCATGTTGGTTGGAGCGGCATCCATGTGACCAACAAGCGCAAGGGCGAAGAGGTGCATGTGGGGCCGGGCGGCGTGCATATCGATACGCTTGAGGACGATGGACATAGCGTGCGTACCAATGACGACGGCACCGTCACCATCGACGGCGAGACGTTTTCCAGCTGGAAGGAAGCACACGACAAGCTCGACCATCATGGCAAGTATTTCCACACCAAGGTCGGACGTGCATGGAACAAGTTTCCCTTCCCCGCACTTGTCACTCTCGCCTATCTGGCGCTCGGCATTGTCTACGGCACATGGGCTACGGGACTCTTCCTCGTCTTTTTGATTCCCGTCTATTACGCGCTTGGCGACTTTATCGATCGACGCCGCCTGTCCAAGCTGATTGACGGCGTTTACCCAGCATCCGCCATTACATGGTTTCTCTATATGTGGCTTTGCCTGGGACAGCCCCATCCTGCATGGATCATCCTCATCACGATTCCCATCGTAAAGGCGCTCATGCGCTGGTGTCGCAAACAATGGAAGTGCCGCAAACAGGCCTAAACCACCCCAACCAGCCAGTGCCACTCATCCGACACCGCCCGCCCCTTCCAAGTTGCGGTGATATAGGGACGGTTTTGAGGCTCCAAAGCGCCAAACAGTCCGTATATCACCGCAATTTACAAACAACTGGGTCAGTTCCGGCACGGAGATTAGCATTGAGCTGACCGCGCGCCAAGAAAAGGGCCTATTTACTACGTTTAACTCGAGAGGGCCGACCATACCCGCCTTTTCCGAAAAATGACAAGCTCTCTACCTGCAGTTTTAATTTTCGTTTTCCCGGCATGGTTGACGGTATCAAATTAAACGTAGTAGATAGGCCCATTTTGTGGCATACCACCCATTCAAGCCCAATCTCGAAGGCTAAAGGGAGCCTCTCATCCACGCCTGCGAGCGAAAACCAAATAGAATGAAAGGCAACTGGAAAGCCCGTTTGACGAGCGGAGGACATATGCGCGACGTAGCCGAAAGCGACTGGAAGCTGTTTAAGAAAATGCTTCCTCAATGGCAAGAACGTTATATGGAAAAGCTCATCGGCCAGTACGTTGAGATGCTGAACGATGACAGCGAAGCGTCCAGTAGATTTTGGGCACTAGAAGAGCGCCTCAATAGAGACAAGCTGTCCTCAGGCGTAATTTCAAACGACATTCGCCGCAGCACAATGCACCGCGAGATAGCCAATTTGCTTATCGACAGTGTGATCACCCCTGATGACCTTGACGGTTTTACCGAGGACATTAAGAGCTATGCGCAACACTGGATTGGCCAGTAAGAGCACTGAACGACAGACATCCCCAGCAAAACGGGGCAAACGCCGGGCCACCTAACTTGTACCCGTCTTTTCTGCCTGGTACTCCGCATAGCTCTTTCCCTTGCTGCCCTTGCCGGGAACGACGACGGACAAGCCAT
>URUC01000010.1 GCA_900550965.1 uncultured Collinsella sp.
GAGCTTGCCGGCGGTCGTATCTGCTTGCTTGCCGCTGCTCGAGTTCGCCTGCTTGGTGGAGCTCGGCGGGGTATTTTTGCCGGTCGCGGACGAGCCGGTGGGCTGTGTCGCCTCGGCCGGTTGCGCCGAGTTGGAGGGAGGCGTCGTCTCGGTCGGTTGCGTTATCTCGGGCGAGGTGGCCTTGTCTGCCGCGGCTTTCGCCTCTTCGTATGCCTTGCAGGCGTCGTCATAGGCCGCTTGCGCCTTTTTCAAATTGTCGAGGAGCGCATCTCGCCAGGCTATGAACTGGTCGGTATGGGCTTTATACTTCTCTGCAGAACGTTCACAGTCATTAACTTGTCTTTCCTGCCTTTTGAGGCGGTCCTGGACCTCGCGGAGCTCCATTTCGCAAAAGTCAACTCGCGCTTTTGCCGTTACGATCTCTTGGCGCAACGACTTTATTTGCTGTTTAATAGTTTCGGCAAGCTCCTCGTCGCCGAGTGCTTCGACTGCCTTAAGCTCCTCAAGTTTCATGTCTAATTTTGCTTGGAGCTCGCTTACCCGGTTGATGGCCTTGTCGTATTTGGCTTGGGCTGCATTGATGTCCGCTTGCATGGTGGGAAGGGATTCCCTCAATTCGGCGGCTTGCGCCGCCATCTTGTCGCGGAGCTCTTGAAAACGGGCAATGTCATCATTGAATCTCGCAATTTTCTCGGGACTTGCGGCGTTTTTTGCGGCCTCGAGGTTTTTGAGCGCTTCCTGCATGGCTGCATACGCTTTTTCTTTTGCGGTGGCCGCATCTTCCGTCTGCAAGGCAACTGCACCGGTGGGGGAACTGGTTTCTGCCGCGATCGCCGTTACGGGGGCGATTCCCGCGACAAGTGCCGCGGAAAGGGCGATGCCCGCAGTTGCTCGTCTTGCTCTTCTTGCGAGAATGTCGTTCATCTCGGCACCTCATTTCAAGGGTCGGCGACTAACTTGGTAGCACTAATGTAAGTATATCAGGCGGTTTGCCCGCCATTGATCGGGCGTGCGCGTATACCCCTTGATTAACAGCCATTAAATCTATCCCTTAAGGAACGCGGCTTGCTAGTGTTGTCTGGGCATTGATGGCTGCGTGGTACAAGAGACGGCGGCATTGCCATCTGTTTTTCAAGTAAAGAGGCCCGTTTCCATGGGTTGGGGAAACGGGCCTCTTTTGTCTCCGGGTTTGTGGATTGGCGAAGGTAGTATGATCTGGCGGCTATTTTGAGTTCTTGAGGCGGCGTGTGGCTGCGGTGGCTATTCCGAGTCCTGTGGCGGCGATGCCTGCGAGTGCGATTGCGGTCGGCGCTGCGTCGCCCGTGTTCGCGAGCTTGCCGGCGGTCGTATCTGCTTGCTTGCCGCTGCTCGAGTTCGCTTGCTTGGTGGAGCTTGGCGAGGTGTCTTTACTGGTCGCGGACGAGCCGGTGGGCTGTGTCGTCTCGGTCGGTTGCGCTGAGCCGGAGGGAGGCACTGTCTCGGTCGGTTTCGCTATCTCGGGCGAGGTGGCCTTGTCTGCCTCGGCCTTTGCCTCTTCGTATGCTTTGCAGGCATCGTCATAGGCCGCTTGCGCCTTTTCCAAATCGCCGAGGAGCGCATCTCGCTTGGCTACGTCCTCATCGATGTGGGCTTTGGCTTCCTCTGCCTCACTTTCGAAATACTGAACCTGTTTTTCCTGGCTTTCGAGCCGGCGTTGGCAGTGGTGAAGATCATCTTCACAAGATTTTTCTCGCCTTTCTGCCGACATGATCTCACTTCGCAACTGCTTAATAGTTACGTTAGAAGCTCCGTCGTCGATTGCCTTATTTAATTCTGCCTGAAGGTCGCTTGTCCGGTTGTGGGCCTCATCGTATTTGGCTTGGGCTGCATCGACGTTCGCTTGCATGGCGGGAAGGGGTTCCCTCCGTTTGGCGGCTTCCGTCACCACCATGTCGTAAATCTCTTGAAAAGCGGCAATGTCATCATCGATTTCCGCAAGTTTCTCGGGACTTGCGGCAACTTTTGCGGCCTCGAGGTTTTTGAGCGCTTCCTGCATGGCTGCATACGCTTTTTCTTTTGCGGTGGCCGCATCTTCCGTCTGCAAGGCAACTGCACCGGTGGGGGAACTGGTTTCTGCCGCGATCGCCGTTACGGGGGCGATTCCCGCGACAAGTGCCGCGGAAAGGGCGATGCCCGCAGTTGCTCGTCTTGCTCTTCTTGCGAGAATGTCGTTCATCTCGGCACCTCATTTCAAGGGTCGGCGACTAACTTGGTAGCACTAATGTAAGTATACCAAGCGGTCGACCCGACACTGGCTGGGCATGCGCACCTCTCCGCTTCTTTGGAAACCGAACTCCATTAGAAATGACGAGTTGTTTACGCTTCTTTGGGGCGACAGTACTATCATGATTCGAATTGAGTGTGAATGATGATAGGGAGCGCCTTTTTATGATTGTGTTGCTCAGGCGTTTTGGTGGTAAGTTTCGCCGGTATATGGTGATCGGCCCTGCGTGCAAGTTGATCGAAGTGATCTTTGACCTGCTGACGCCGCTGGTGATTGCCCAGATGATCGATAAGGGCATTGGCTCGCACGACGTGAACGCCGTCGTCCACTACGGTATGGTGCTTGGCGCCATGGCCGTGATCGGCATCTCGTTTACGCTCGTCTGCCAAAAGATGGCGGCGCTCACCTCGCAGGGCATGGGTACTGACATTCGCGGCGCACTCTACAAGCACATCAACAAGCTGAGCTATGCTGAGCTCGATCGCTTTGGCACGCCGTCGCTCATCACGCGCATTACCAACGACGTTAACCAGGTGCAGCTTGCTGTGGCGCTGGGCGTGCGCATGCTCATCCGCTGGCCCTTCCTAGCGGTGGGCTCCATGTGCGCAGCCCTTGCCATCGACCTTAAGCTCGGTATCATCTTTTTGATCTGCACGCCCGCCATTGGCCTGGTGTTTTGGTTTGTCATGGCGCGCTGTATTCCGTATTACAAGCGGCTGCAGGCAAAGCTCGACCGCATCGCGCTTATCTGCCGCGAAGGCCTTTCGGGCGCTCGCGTGGTCCGTGCGTTTGTGCGTGAAGATCACGAGCGCGAGCGCTTTGCCCAGGCTGCCGATGACCAGGCCAATACTGCCATCGCGGTGGGCAAGCTCTCGTCGATTCTCAACCCCGTCACGTTTTTGGTGATGAACCTGGGCGTGTGCGCCATCCTGTGGGTGGGCGGCATCCAGGTCAACGTGGGCGAGCTCACGCAGGGTCAGGTCATGGCGTTTGTGAACTACATGACGCAGACCCTGACCTCCATCGTGTACGTTGCCAACCTGGTCGTGGTCTTTACCAAGGCGAGCGCCAGTGCGTCGCGTATCAACGAGGTGCTCAATTGCGTGCCGAGCATCACCGACGAGGACAACGAGCCGGTCGCGCTGCCCGAGCCGGGCAATGTCGCTCCAGTTCCTGCGCTGAGCTTTAGCCATGCGAGCTTCTCCTTTGGCGCCGGCGCGGCCAACGCCGTCAACGATGTGACGCTGGAGCTGCCGCTGGGCAAGACGCTCGGCATCATCGGCGGCACGGGCAGCGGCAAGTCCACGCTCGTCTCGCTTATCCCGCGCCTGTACGATGCGGGCACCGGCAGCGTGAGCGTGATGGACGCCGACGTGCGCGCTTGGCCGCTCGACCAACTGCGCCACGTGGTCGCGACCGTCCCGCAGCGCGCGTCGCTGGTGAGCGGCACCATCCGCAGCAACCTGACCTGGCGCGATGAGGCGGCAACCGACGAGGAGCTCTGGGCGGCGCTCGACATGGCGCAGGCCAGCGAGTTCGTGCGCAACAAGCCCCAGGGGCTCGACGCCCCGGTCGAGGCGGGCGGTAAGAACTTCAGCGGCGGTCAGCGCCAGCGCCTGACCATCGCGCGCGCCCTGGTGGGCTCGCCACAGGTCCTGATCATGGATGACTCTGCCTCGGCGCTCGACTTTAAGACCGACGCGGCGCTTCGCCATGCCATCCGCGAGCGCAGCGTGCGCGGTGCCGCCGAGGGCGGGCTGCCGCTGACGACGGTGATCGTGAGCCAGCGCGTCTCGACCGTGCGCGACGCCGACATGATCTGCGTGCTCGACCACGGCTCGGTCGCGGGCCTGGGTACGCATGACGAGCTGTACGCAAGCTGCCAGCTCTATCGCGAGATTTGCCAGTCGCAGCTTCGTCGCGAGGAGCTCGAGGGCCAGCAGGGGAGTGCGGTGCCCGCGTCCGTTTCAAGTCCCGCATCCGCCCCGGCTGCCCCGGCATCCACTTGCGCAAAGGAGGGCTGCTAGATGAACCCGTATACTTCTTCCGGTTCGGTCGCCACGATGACGGCCAACGTGTCCGGCAACGATAACCTCAACGACTTGGGCGACGGCCCGCGCCAGCCCGGCGACCCTGAGCGCTATCCCGTGGGCGCGGTGACCCGCCGCCTGATGGGCTACGTCCGTCCGCACCGCATCTCGTTTGCGGCGTCGTTTGTGAGCGCCGCCGTCTCGGTAATCCTGCAGCTCTACACGCCTATCCTCATTGGCGAGGGCATCGACCTCATCGTCGCGACGGGCCAGGTGGATTTCGATGCACTGCTGCCGCTCGTTACCAAGCTCGCGATTGTCGTTGTAGGTGCTGCGGCCTTCCAGTGGCTGCAGGGCTATTGCGTCAACCGCCTGTCCTACGAAACGGTGCGCGACATGCGCGTGGAGGCGAGCGACAAGCTCAGCCGTATGCCGCTCAGCTTTATCGACAGTCACGCCCACGGCGACCTTATGAGCCGCGTGGTCAACGACGTCGACCAGGTCGGCGACGGTCTGCTGCAGGGCTTCACGCAGCTCTTTACCGGCGTCATCACCATCGTGGGCACGCTTGCGTTTATGCTCTCCATTAACCTGACCATGACGCTCGTGGTGGTGCTCGTCACGCCGCTTTCCATCTTTGCAGCCAGCGCCATCGCCAAGCTCTCCAACAAAAGCTTTACGGCACAGCAGCGTATTCAAGGGCAGCTCGGTGGTCATATCGAGGAGTACGTAGGCGAGCAAAAGCTTGTCGACGCCTTTGCCTATGGTCCCAACGCCCAGCAGCGCTTCGATGCCCTCAACGCTGAGCTCTACACCGCGGGCGAGCGCGCGCAGTTTATGGGTTCGCTCTCCAACCCCGGCACGCGCTTTATCAATAACATCATCTATGCCGTGGTCGCTGTGATCGGCTGCGTGGGCGTGATCACGGGCGTGCCCGCGGCGCTTACGGTGGGCGGCGTGCAGATTTTCCTGTCCTATGCCAACCAGTACACCAAGCCGTTCAACGAGGTCACCAACGTCATTACGCAGATCCAGACCGCGTACGCCTCGGCGCGCCGCATGTTTGCGTTGCTCGATGCGCGCGAGCAGGAGCCCGATGCGGCGGATGCCGTGGAACTTGCCGCCCCGCAGGGTAAGGTGACCTTTGAACATGTGGACTTTAGCTACGTGCCCGACCGCAAGCTGCTGCAGGATATCTGTATTGAGGCCAAACCCGGCATGCGCTTTGCCCTGGTCGGCCCCACGGGCTGCGGCAAGACGACGCTCATCAACCTGCTGCTGCGCTTTTACGATATCGATGCCGGACGCATCATGGTCGATGGCCGGTCTTCGCGTGATTACACGCGTGCAAGCCTGCGCCGCGCCTTTGGCATGGTGCTGCAGGACACTTGGCTGTTCGAGGGCACGGTGGCGGAAAACATCGCTTACGGTTGCCCAGATGCCACGCGCGAGCAGGTTATCGAGGCGGCCAAGCGCGCGCACGCGCACAAGTTTATCGTGCAGCTGCCAGGTGGCTACGATACGGTAATCGGCGAGGACGGCGGCACGTTTAGCCAGGGCCAAAAGCAGCTGCTGTGCATCGCGCGCGTCATGCTCACCGATCCGGCGATTCTACTGCTGGACGAGGCGACCTCGAGCATCGATACCCGCACCGAGTTGCAGGTTCAGGCGGCATTCGACGAGCTCATGGCAGGTCGCACAAGCTTTGTCGTGGCGCACCGCCTGAGCACCATCCGCAACGCCGACTGCATTCTGGTGATGCGCGACGGCGAGATTATCGAGCGCGGCACGCACGACAAGTTGCTAGCGGCAGGCGGCTTCTACGCCGAGCTCTACCGCAGCCAATTCGCCCAGTAAGCAAGCCCGTGGGGCATGTAATGCAGCGCTAGGGCGCGAGTGTGTCAACGGGGGCAACGATAATGCCCTCGGGCGTTGTATGGGCTGGCGTGCCGAACCCGATGACGATGAGCTTGGCCGCGGGCGGTCTCTCGCCACGCTCGACAAGTTTGCGCTCGAGTCGAAGCAGGTTTGCAGATGCCTCGGGGATCTGCGGACTTCCGAGTTTTATTTCCACGGCAATCCAAGTTCCATCGCGCCTGTGTATAACGGCATCGACCTCGAGATCGTCGGCGTCATGGTAGTGGGACACCGATGAGTCATTTGCGGCTGCATAGACCTTAAGGTCGTGCAGGACGAGGGATTCGAAGAGCAGTCCCAGCGTCTTCGGGTCGGATGCCAATGACTCCGGATTTGCTCCGAGCAGTGCGACGGCAAGCGAAGGGTCGGCGAGGTGCCTTTTTGCACTTTGCCGCAGCTTTACCGGAGACCTGAGCGCCGGATGCCAAGCCGGGATATCATCGATGATATTGATTCGTCTCAGAGCATCCATGTATCTGGAGACCGAATTCTTCGAAACGCCGGTACCGATATCTTTGTCGATGGACTTCGATCCGGCAAGCGTCGACTCATTTCGCGCAAGCGATGTCAAAAGGGACCTGACCTTGACCGGATCACGCTTAACGCCGTCAGTTCTAGAAACATCCGATTCGCATACGCCATCAACATAAGCAGCGGCAATCCGCATGGCATTTTCAGTTGTTTTCCCCATCGCTTGAGGCCAACCGCCACGACACAGCAAATCGGCGATACCGGAGATGCCGGCAATCGATCCGACTGCCCGCTTAGCAGGATGACCTGAAAGCAGCGCTCCGATAGTGACTAAGCCAGAAGAAACGCCAAGCTCGAACAGCGTCATGGTATCCATTCGCAACCTTGCTATTCGTCCAACGCCACTATGCATCGGCTGCTTCGAATCTCGCGGCGTTGCTGAGCCCGTAAGAATAAACTGTCCGGATTCTCCCTGTCTTGCGTCACACTCGAAACGTACGGCATCCCACAGCTTTGGCTCTTCCTGCCATTCATCGATGAGCCTAGGAGAGGGCCCTGCTATTGCCTGTGCTGGATCGATCTGAGCCAGCTGGAGGGCGGCAAAATTACCAGTTGGATCGGAAAGAGACAAGGATGATCTAGCAAAACGTTTTGCCGTAGTGGTCTTTCCGCACCACTTTGGGCCTTGAATGAGAACCGCACCGAAGATATCGAGATTATGCCTGATTACCTTATCGATGCATCTGTCTACATATCTATCCATACTGCCTCCTTCTTTAATTACTTTGATTATGTATTCTACCAGCAACGTGGTGACGATTAACGGTAATTTGAGGTGATGATTAACGGAGAATTATGGTGACGATTGATGGCATATTATGGTGACGATTGTCATTGATTCGGGGGCAGGGCCGCTTGACTGTCCCAAATTTTAAAAAGTATGGGGCTTGCGCTGCGGGCTTTTGTCCAAAAATGTCGTCTGCGTCGCCAATCGACAGACGGTGGTTTACATCTGTCACGTTAGTACTAAGATATTCATCTAATAAATTGCATTAGTGGCTTTAGTTTTGGGGGAAACGAGGCAACGTGACTATGACGTGCTCTTTGGTGGTTAACAGCAAGAGCGGTAATACCAGGATGGTTTCGGGCGCGATTAAGCGTGCTCTGCAGGCTGCGGGCGTTGAATTTGTCCATGCCGCGGCGTTGAGCGACGATGCGGATGCAGATCAGGTTGCGCTCGAGGCGCAGGGCGCCTGCGCGGCCGACACGGTGCTCGTCGGTTTTTGGTGCGACAAGGGTGCGTGCACGCCTTCGGTCGCGACGTTGCTTTCCGCCTTGCACGGCAAGCGCGTTTTCCTGTTTGGCACCTGCGGTTTTGGCGCCAGCGAGGAGTACTTTAGGCAGATTATCGACCGCGTATCGTCTAACTTGGCCAATGATGCCGAGCTTGCGGGCTGGGCGATGTGCCAGGGCAAGATGGGCCCCGCGGTTAAGCAGCGCTACGAGGCGATGCTTGAGCAAGAACCCGAAAACGCGCGCTATAAGATGCTGCTCGACAACTGGTTTGCCGCAAAGGACCATCCCACCAAGGAAGATCTGGACAACATGGCCGCAGCCGCCAAGAAGGCCGTGCTGGGCGAGTAGCTTCGCCGTTCGCGGTGCCGTGCATTCAATCGTACAAACGTGAAAGCCTCGAGATTCTCGAGGCTTTTTTCGTGACACGAGGGCGCCCCTTTATTGATGGAAGGCCTAATAAGCTGATTGTTCTATGCCCGGATGTGTGCGGAGTGGGATGGGATTTCCGGATGGGTGGGGTTGCGGAAGCTGTGTCCCGGAATTTGCCTTTGGAATGGGATGCCGTTTCCGGTTGAGGGGCTTGACGGAAAATGTGACCCGGAATTTGTGATTGGAGTGGGACACACTTTTCCAATCGGGTCCCAAGCGGAAACTGCATCCCACTCCGGACGTGAATTCTGGGACACGGTTTCCGGATGCAAAAAAGGCCACAAGCCGTGCTCCAACAACAAGGCGTCTGTCCGGGCGGAGGCATATAAGGTTCATCGCGAGTTCCGCAGGCAAAGGAGGCCACTTAATGTGGCCTTCGTCTTGCGCAGGACTGTCCGAGCAGGGAACCTTATATGCCTCCGCCCGGACAGACGTTTCAGTTATGAACTCGCAGCTAGCCGCTATTTGATCTTGGTCGTGCCCGGCGCCAGGTTGGGGTCGGTCTCGTTGGCCTCGGTCTGGAAGTGCTCCGTATAGACGTTCTTGCCGTCGCGGAACATCTCGTAGTACTGCATCTTGGCGTAATCCTCGCGCGCCTTGGTTGCGGCAGCGGCGGCGGCGTCGTCACCGGTGACGTTGGAGGAGAGCGCCCAGCGCAGGCTGGCGTCCTCGTAGCCCACGGAGTTGATGGCGGGCAGCGACTCGCGCAGCGTCATATGCGCCTTCTGGTAGTCGGTCAGCGGTGCGCCGATCAGCTGCATCAGCTGGGTGGACAGGTAGTTGGTGGACAGGTCGTCTGTCTCACTCGTCTGGTCGCAACCGGCAACGTCGTAGTTAGCCCAAATGATGTAGTCGGTCTGCCACAAGCGCTCCTGGTGGGTGGCGTCGTCCTCGCCGGTAAACCACTTATCGTTGAACTTGGACGGGAAGAACGGCTGGTGGTCGCCCCAGAACACCACGACAACCTTACGGTCGAGCTTGCTCAGGGCGTTGAGGAAGTAGCGCAGCGCCTGGTCGGACTGCTCGATGCACGAGACGTACTCGTCGACATCGGAGAGCGTGCCGTCCTCGACGGTCTTGGCGTCCAGGTCGGTCGTGTCGATGTTCAGGTGCATCTGCTTGTCGACCGGCAGCAGGCCCGTGTCGTAGCCCGAGTGGTTCTGCATGGTCACGTCGAAAATAAACTGCGGATCGGCGTTCTGGTCGAGCAGCTCAAGAATCTTGTCGTAGGTCGCCTGGTCGGTCACCATGCCGCGCAGGGTATCGGCGCCCTGGAAATCGTTGATGGACAGGAACTGGTCAAAGCCAAAGTCCTTGTAGACGTTCTCGCGGTTCCAGTTGGTCGCGTGGTTGGGGTGCATGGCCGTGGTGGAATATCCGAGCGACTTGAACTGCTCTGCCAGGTTCCCAGTCGTTTCCATGTTGTAGATGGTGTAGGGGTACACGCCTGAGCCCAGGTTGGCCATGGAGTTGCCGGTCATAAACTCAAACTCGGTATTGGCGGTACCGCCGCCGTAGGCGCTCACATAGAGCTTGCCGCGGCTGAGGCAGTTGGACAGGCTCTTAAAGTACTGCGGACCCTCGTAGCCGGCGCGCATGTTCTGGTAGATCGACAGATCCGAGAACGTCTCGTTCATGATGGCGATGACCGTGGGCTTCTCGCTGTCGAACTGCTCCTGGGCGGCGGCGCGCTCGTCGCTCTTGGCCGCGTCGGACTTGTCGTAGGCCTTGGCGTACTTTTTGAGCGTGGCCTTGGCATCGTCGACGGAGTAGTCGGCGGGTTTGGGCGGCTTGATGGACTGCGCCGCACTAATAAAGGCAGGCAGGTAGCCCTCGCGCCAGTAGCTCTCGAGCGGACGCCAGGTGTAGACGGTGATGCCGAGGGTGTTGTAGTAGTCGATGAGCGTGACATGCGCGGTCACGCCGCCCAGGCATAGCACTGCCACGAGCAGGTTGGTGAGCAGCATGCGCTTGGCGTTGGCGGCACCCTTCTGACGGTGCGGTGCCACCAGGCCGGCGTACTCGCACAGCAGCATGGCGATGGCGGTAAAGCCCATGGACAGCACGCAGAACAGCGAGATCGAGAAGGTGTAGCCGTTGCCGGCGACCGCGGCGGCGGTGGAGATGGCCGAAAGGTCGCCCGGCTGGATGGGCATGGATTTAAACGTGATGACGAAGAACTCGGCAATGCCCAGGACAAAGAGGGCAAAGGCTAGGACGGCCGGTGCTGCGCCGTGGCGCTGGAACAGGAAGAACAGGCCGACCATGAGCACGGTGATGATGGCCCACTCGAGCAGGATGCACAGGGGGTAGACCCAGGTAAAGTCGTGGTTGGACGAGACCTCCATGCCCAGCAGCGCAAAGACGCCGGCGAGCAGCAGGCACAGGACGGCGGCGACGAGCGGTTTGCCCACAAAGGCGCCGCGCAGGCGGGCGAGCTTGCCAGTGGGGGCGGGAGCGTCGGCCGAGGCGAACGCAAAGACGCGCGGGGCGATGCGGTCGCGGGCGATGCTGGCCCAAGCGCAGCCGGTGAGGATGGCGTTGGTCAGGATGAGCATCACAAAGGCGAGCGGCTCGTTTTGAGAGACGAGGCCAATGGCGCCCCAAATGGTCAAAAAGAGCTGGAACAGGCCGAAGGCGACGCTCCACCCAAGAGCGCTTTTGGCAACGGTGCCCGACTTTGCGCAAATGGCCTTGGCCTCGCGCAAGACAAGGTAGACGGTCGCCGCAAGACCGACGAGCGAGATGGCGGCAGCGAACATGCTGAGACTCCTCACAAACTAAAACCTACGAAAGCGGGGATTTACCCGATTGTTACCAAGATATGCGCAGCAATTGGTGGCTGCGCACACCAACCAGCCATATTAACGCGCGCGTGTGGCGGTGTGGCGCAATGTAGTGGCGACCTGCGCGATAATGGACGGGAATTACACGGAAACGTAAAGGCTTCTTAAAGAAATGGCGAGGGTAGGGCGATGAGCGAGCAGGTTTGCGAGGCGGGCATGGGCGGCGACGGAGCTGCGGGCGTGGATGCGTACGGCTATCCGGTCGAGACTACGGGCAACGCGGTACTGGACATTTTGGAGCACCGTTCGTCCACGCGCGCTTTTGCGCGCGATGACGACGGCCGTCCCGTGGCGGTGACCGACGAGCAGCGGGCGGCGATCTTGCATGCGGCGAGTCGCGCGCCGTCGGCGGGCGCCATGATGATGTATTCCATCGTGAGCATTCGCGAGCAGGCTACGCTGGACCGTCTGGCCGACCTGTGCGATCACCAGCCCATGATCGCCAAGGCGCCCTGGGCACTCATATTTGTGGTCGATTATGCCAAGTGGATCGATCTGTTTGAGCACGTGGGCTGCTTTGAACCCGAGTTTGTCGGGCGCACGGGCAAGGCGCCCCGCCGCGCGCCGGGTTTGGGCGACTTTGCCATCGCGGCGCAGGATGCCGTGATCGCCGCGCAAAACGCCGTGGTTGCCGCCGAGGCCCTGGGGCTGGGGAGCTGCTACATCGGTGATATCGTCGAGAATGCCGAGGAAGTTGCCGCACTGCTGGACTTGCCTGCCTATACCATGCCGCTGTCGATGCTCATCATCGGCACGCCCCGTAAGGAGCGCCCGGCAATCGCGCATCCCGTGGTGAACCTGGTGCACGAGGAGCGTTATTGTCGCGCCGACGCCGCGACGATGGATGCGCAGGTGGCCGAGATGGATGCGATGTTTCGCCCGCACGCCCGCGAGGTGGGCGAGCGCGTCATCGACATCTACACCCGTAAGCACACGAGCCCCTTTATGGCCGAGATGAGCCGCTCTATGGAGTGGTGGTTCAAAAACTGGCTCGGAAAATGACGAATGTGACAAAGGGGGCATCCCTTTGTCACATTCCATATCGCCGCGGTGGCCTAAAGGCCGTATAAATGTTTATTTAGCTGGGAAAACAGTGCATTAAAACATGGGCCGATTGCCTATAATCCCTTCGAACATTAAAGTTGGGAGGAAACCGGCTTATGGAACAAAAGGCCAAGGAGGCAGCCTCGCACGCTGCGATTCCTGTGAGCATCTCGGCGATGCTCGTCACGCTGGGCGTGGTGTACGGCGACATCGGCACCAGCCCCATGTATGTAACTAAGGCGCTCGTTGCCGGCAACGGCGGCATCGGAAGCGTGACGGAGGAGTTCGTGCTCGGCGCGCTCTCTCTTGTCGTGTGGACGGTCACGCTGCTGACGACCGTCAAGTACGTGCTGATCTCGCTGCGCGCCGACAACCACGGCGAGGGCGGTATCTTTGCCCTGTACAGCCTGGTCAAGCGTTGCGGCAAGTGGCTTATCATCCCCGCCATGCTGGGTGGCGCCGCGCTGCTCGCCGACGGCATCCTGACGCCGGCTGTTACCGTTACCACGGCCATCGAGGGCCTGCGCACCATTCCGGCGGTCCACGCCGTGCTCGGGGATGACCAGGGCCGCGTTGTCGCCATCACGCTCGCCATCATCATTGCGCTCTTCTTGGTGCAGCGCATCGGCACGGCCAAGATCGGTCACGCCTTTGGCCCCATCATGACGCTGTGGTTCCTGTTCCTGGGCGGCACGGGTCTGTTCTTTGTCTTCCAGCACCCCGCCGTGCTGCTGTGCCTCAACCCGGTGCGCGGCATCGCCTTTTTGCTGAGCCCCAACAACCACGCGGGCATCATGATTCTGGGCAGCTGCTTCCTCGCCACCACCGGTGCCGAGGCGCTCTACTCCGACATGGGCCATGTGGGTCGCGGCAACATTTACGCCACCTGGCCGTTCGTTAAGTGCTGCTTGCTGCTGTCCTATATGGGCCAGGGCGCTTGGCTTATGAACAACGCTGCCAACCCCGAGCTCATGGGCATTGCCGACCTTAACCCGTTCTACCAGATGCTCGCCCCGGGCCTGCGTCCGTTTGCCGTCGGCCTTTCAACCATCGCGGCCATCATTGCCTCGCAGGCGCTCATTACCGGCGCGTTCTCGCTGGTGTCCGAGGCCAGTCGCCTGGACCTCATGCCGCACATGCAGGTCTTCTATCCGGCCGAGACCAAAGGCCAGCTCTACATCCCCATGGTCAACAACGTCATGCTTGTCGGCTGCGTCATCGTGGTGCTGCTGTTCCAGAACTCGGCTCATATGGAAGCCGCCTACGGCCTTGCCATTACGCTGACTATGATGTGCACCACGCTGCTGCTCTTCTTCTACCTGCACGAGGAGCGCAAGCTCAAGGTTGCTCCGTGGATCTTCGCGGCCTTCTTCCTTTTGCTCGAAGGCTTCTTCTTCGTGAGCTCACTCACCAAGTTCTTCCACGGCGGCTACTTCACCATCCTCATGGCTGCACTCATCATGGGCATTATGGTGTGCTGGTACAACGGCACGGCGGTCGAACAGCGCCAGTTTACGCTGCTGCCGCTGCGCAGCTATCTGCCGCAGCTCAAGCGCCTGCGCGACGACGACCGTTACGAGCGCATGAGCGACAACATCGTGTACCTGACCAAGGACACCCATACCGACTACATCGACCGCGACATTGTCTACTCGATCTTGGACAAGCATCCCAAGCGCGCTCGCGCCTGGTGGTTCGTGAACGTCGAGACCATGGACGAGCCGCATACCTTTGCCTATTCGGTCGAGACGTTCGGCACCGACTACGTGTTCCGCGTGCATCTGTACCTGGGCTACAAGATTAACCAACGCGTCAATGCCTACCTGCGCCAAGTTGTTCAGGACCTGGCTGCCAGCGGCGAGCTGCCGTCGCAGACGCACGACTACTCGGTCTATAAGGATCCGGGCAACATTGGCACGTTCAAGTTCGTCATGATCCGCAAGCTGCTGGCGCCCGAAAGCGACGTGGAGCCGAGCGAGCGCACGGCCATCACGCTCAAGTACATCATCCGCCGCGCCGCCGGCACGCCCGCGCGCTGGTACGGCCTGGAGAACTCCAACGTGAGCTTTGAGTACGTGCCGCTGTTCACCAAGTTTAAGGCCGTGAGCAAGATGCAACGCCTGGCTCCCAACGAGCGCCCGTAGGCGCCGACAGGTTGCACGGAGTTGGTTTTCGATGGACAAGATTGGGGCCGGGGAGGCAAACATGGATGCAAAGATGCTTGATGGCCGCGAGGTGGTTGCCGAAGTGGTGCGCGAGGCACGCGCCGATGCCGCCGAAGATCGGTTCTTTACGAATCGGGCCAACATGGACATGGCCGATCGCGTGATTTCGGTCGTGGCGCTGGTGTTTGTCGCGGCGTGCGTGTGCGCACTGCTCGCGCACGCGCTGTTTGTCTAACGACCGCAGGCTGCAAAGGCTATACACTTGGAACCACCACAAGGGGAAACCACCACAAAGGTGCCTGTCCCCTTTGTGGTGGTTTTTGCTTTTGAGAGAGGGGCGGGGCGCTGATGGACGTCCATGCGGACGGCGATATTGCCGAGAACTTTTGGTGGCGGCGCACGACGCTGACGCGTCGCAGCCCTCTGTATGACGCCTGCGTATCGGCGGGGCTGCTGGTCGCGGCGACGATTGTGGGCGCGCTGCTCGACCATCCGGGTCTCGCGCCGAGCATCATGATCGTCTATGTGTTCGCCGTGCAGCTGTGCGCGTTCTTTACCTGGAGCCGCCTGTATTGCTTGCTGAGTTCGGCTGCCGCCGTGGCGCTCTACAACTTCCTGTTTGTCGACCCGCGCTACTCGCTGTCGTTTATCGACCGCGTCTATCCTGGCATGTTCTTCATCATGTTTTCGGTCTCGCTCGTGTCGAGCTCGATTGCGTTGGCCCTGCGCCGTGCCTTGGCGCAGGCCGCCGCCAGCGACCGCCGCACGCAGATGGTGCTCGAGACCAACCGCATGCTGCAGCGCTGCGCCGATCAGCAGCAGATTGTCCATGCTATGGCAACGCAGCTGGCGCGTCTTTCGGGCTGTCCTGTCGTGTGGTACAGCGCCGACGCCGAGGGCGATGACCTGCTGCCGCGTGCGACATACACGGCCGTGGGCGATGTCGCGCCGGTGCATGAACTGGCGCCGCAGATGCCGCCGCGGCTCTCGGCGTCCGCCTATGTGGGAACGCCGCTCGATGCCACCTACGGCGGCTCGGCGTTCTACGGCATCTACCTGACCGTGCGCTCGGGCGACACCATGGTGCGCGCGGGCGATCCCGCCTCGGTGGTGGGCGTGCTGGCTATCGTTGCCGAGCCCGACGTGCTGACGCACGAGGAGCGGACACTTGCCGATGCCATCGTGAGCGAAGGCGAGCTGGCACTCGATCGCGCTCGCGCCATGGAGGCCCGCGAGGAGGCGGCGGTGCTTGCCAAAAATGAGCAGCTGCGCGCCAATCTGCTGCGCTCCATCTCGCACGATCTGCGCACGCCGCTTACCAGTATTTCGGGTAATGCCGACGTGCTGCTCGACCAGGGCTCGACCGGCACCGCGGTGCTCGATGCCCAGACGCGCCGCGGCCTGCTGCTATCCATTCGCTCGGATGCGCTGTGGCTCAACGCCACCGTCGAGAACCTGCTTGCCATCACCAAGCTCGAGGGCGGCGGCATGCATCTGTCGACAACGCTCGAGCTTATGGACGATATCGTCGAGGAGGCACTGCGCCATGTAAATCCGGCCGTGCGCGAGCACGACCTTAAGGTGGTGGCGTGCGATGAGCCGGCGCTCGTCAACGTCGACGCGCGCCTGATGGTGCAGCTGGTGGTAAACCTGGTGAACAACGCCATCACCTATACGCCCGAGGGCTCGCATATCGTGATCTCGATTGACGTCGACGGCGGACGCGTGGCGTGCTCGGTTGCCGATGACGGGCCGGGCATCGCACCCGAGGACCGCGAGCGAATCTTTGAGTCGTTCTACACCGCCAACCACGGTCTTGCCGACAGCCATCGCAGCGTGGGCCTGGGTCTTTCGCTCTGCCGCTCCATTGCGTTGGCGCATGGCGGTAGCATAGAGGTTGCCGCGGCGGACCCGCACGGCTCGGTCTTTACGATTGAGCTTCCCGCCGCCGATGTTTCGTTTGATAAGGAGTAGCGCCGTGCCGAACTCTGCCGTGAAACCGCTCATCTTGGTCGTTGAGGACGATCCCGCCGTCCGCAACCTTATCGTCGCCGCGCTCGAGGCGCACGGCTTGCGCCATATGGCCGTGGAGACCGCACATGCCGCCATCGCCGCCGCCTCGTCGCAGGCGCCGAGCATTGTGCTGCTCGATCTGGGCCTGCCCGATATGGACGGCGTCAAGGTGGTGGAGTCGGTGCGCACGTGGTCGGGCATGCCGATCATCGTGGTCTCGGCGCGCAGCGAGGACGCGGACAAGATCCGCGCGCTCGATGCTGGTGCCGACGACTACCTGACCAAGCCGTTTTCGGTCGAGGAGCTGCTCGCGCGCATCCGCACGACGCTCAGACGCCTTTCGTATGCGCAAACGGGCGGCGTTGCCTCCGAGGGCTCGTTCGATACCGGTGAGCTGCATATCGATTTTGATGCCGGCATTGCCATGATGGATGGCGAGGAACTGCACCTGACGCCGATCGAGTACAAGCTCCTGTGTCTGCTGGCGCACAACGCCGACAAGGTGTTGACGCACCAGTTTATCCTGCACGAGATTTGGGGCACGGCGACCAAGAGCGACCTGGCGAGCCTGCGCGTCTTTATGGGCACGCTGCGCAAGAAAATCGAGTCCGACCCCGCGCATCCGCGCTATATCCAGACGCATGTGGGCATCGGCTACCGATTGGTCATCCAAGGCTAGATCGCCAACCACCATCCCAATATGAGTTGCGGTGAAATACGGTCTAAATTTGCCTAATTCCAGGCAAAACAGTCCGTATTCCACCGCAACTTTTTTATTTGCCCTTGGGCTTGCTGGCGTAGAACTTCTTCTTTTTAGGTTTGCCGGCGGGGGAGGGCTTGCCGGCAAAGTTGGACTTGCCGTTGCCGGCCTGCGCGTGCGTGGGTACTGCTGCGCGAGGCTTGCGGGCCTCGGGGTTGCGTAGTTCCTCGACGCGCTCGGCAATCTCCTCGGCGCTAAAGCCGACCTCGGCCATGGCGTCCTCGATGGGCAGGCGGCGCACGATGTAGCAGTGGTGCACCTTCTGGTTGCGTGCGAAGTCCTCGGGGATGGTCTGCGCCGTAATGTCCTCCAGTACCACGCCCGCGCGTGCGAGCTTGCGCGTTTCGGGGCGGAAGCCTCGCAGGTTGCAGCTAAAGATGGCGTGGCCGCCCTGCGCGAGCAGGCGCGATACGCCGGCCAACAGCTCAACATGGTCGCGCTGGACATCCCAGGTGCGGCGGCCCATCTTGGACGAGTTCGAGAACGTGGGCGGGTCGACAAAGATCAAGTCCCAGCGGTTGCGCGTCTGGCGCTGGTCGCGAATCCAGGCGAGCACGTCGTCGCGCACAAAATGATGCTGAGGCCCCACAAAGCCGTTCTGGCGCATGTTGCGCTCGGCCCAGTCCAGGTAGGTGTTGGAGAGGTCGACCGTCACGGTCTCCTCGACGCCGCCATCTGCCGCGTAGCAGGTGGCAGTGCCGGTGTAGGCAAACAGGTTGAGGAAGCGGCGCGCCTGCTTGGCGTGCCCGCGCACCAGGTTGCGGGTGACGCGGTGGTCCAAGAAGATGCCGACGTCCAGGTAGTCGTCAAAGTTGACGGCAAAAGTGAGGCCGCCCTCTTCGATGAGCGGGAGGCGACGGCGCGCGATGTTGGCGCGTTCGCCCGATCCGCCCTTGCCGGCGCCCTGCTTGCCGTACTGCGAGCCGCCGCGCGAGCGCATGCGGGCCTTGGCGTGCACGTGTTCGGCCGGAACATCCAGGATGCGCGGCGCGATGGCCAAGATGTCGAGCATGCGGGCCTGGGCCAGTGCGGGGTCGATGGTCTTAGGCGCGGCATATTCGGCGATGACGAGCCAGCGACCCGGCGTCTGCGGGCAACCCTCGTACAGGTCGATGGCGGCGGAGTAGTCGGGCAGGTCGGCATCGTAGACGCGGTAGCAGCTCACGCCCTCGCGCTTGGCCCACTTGCGGCGCAGACGGGCATTCTTGCGCAGGCGGTTGGCGAACTGCTCCGACTCGGGGATGAGCACGGGCAGCGGCTTGCCGTCGCCCAGGTCGAGCGTGGCGGCGGGCTCGGGCATGGCGGAAGCGGCGGCTTCATCGTTGACTTCGTTGGCATCCGCAACTTCGGCCTCGGCATCCGCGCTGGTCGCAGCCTCAAATGCTGTGGCGGCGTGGTCGAGCGAAGGCCAGACTTCGACGGTCGCCTCTTCGTTGTTGGGCATGACGGCGATCGAGCGCTCGGGCTCGGTGTGGAGCGCGCGGGCCAGCAATCCGTCGCGGGTGAGCGCGGCGACCGGCGCCGCGGCAAGCTCGGGCGCGCGGCGCAACTCGCCGATGAGCGTCATGGTGTCATGCATGAGCGAAAGCGGTGTCTCGTTCGTATCCGCGACCACGGCGGCGCCGGCGACAGCACCCGCATGGTCCAGCACGGTGGCGGACTTGGCGGCGCAAAAATCGACAAAGCGCTTGTAGCCGGCACACTTAACCATGCGCTCAGCGGTCTTGCGGGCGGCGGGGTCGATGTCCACGGCCACGATGCGCACCTGGCGCTTGCGCGCTGCCGCCTCGCGCTCGCGTGCCTCGGCGAGCAGCTGCTCCCACAGGGCGGCGTCGTGCAGCTGCCAGCCCTCAAAGCCCCAGTGCTCGCGGGCGGCGCCCGGAGCGCGGTCGGTTAGGATATTCACGGCCTCTAGCAGCAGGCCGCCGCCGGCGCACGAGGCGTCGACCAGCGTGGGCAGGGCTTCGTTCTCGTAATCGTCGGCCGTTAGCTCGCGCTCGCACAGTGCAGTCCAGCCGACCTGCGCCAGCACCAAGGCGGCGTAGTCGGGGCGCAGCACGTGTGAGCCCTCGCCGGCGCGGGTTGCGGCGGGCGGCAGGCGCTTGAACAGCGGGTCGCCCGAAAGGTCCAGGCTTATGCTCGCCCGGCGCTGGCGCAGCGAGAGCAGCAGGTGGACATCGGGATCGGCGGCATCGACATCGGCGCGACGGCCCGTGGTCTCGGCCAGGCGGTCGCACAGTGCATCCTTGGCGCGCAGGGCCGAGAAGCGCGTGTTGCGCAGCTGCTCGGTCACGCCGCGGGCGGTGATGGCAATCGTGGCGCCGGGGCGGACGATGTTTTCCCAGGCAATGTCGTAAACGCCGTCGTACAGCTCGTCGGCGTCTTGCGCCTCAAAGCGCCCGAGTACCACAAACACGCGGCTGGCCAGGCGCGACCACAGGCACGCGCGAAGGCCTTGCTCAAGCTCGCCCTCAAACGTGGCGCGGCCCTTAAGGCGGCGTACATGCGAAAGCCCGAGCCGTTTAAGCTCGTCGGCGAGTGCGGACTCAAAGCCCTCGGGGCAGCTTGCGTAAAATTCCATGGGTGACCTCTCTGGTTGCGTCGCTCCATTATATGATGGATGCTTCGTTTGCCATCGCCCTCGAAAGGAACCCATATGATTGATGCGTGCCCCGATTCCGCCGTGCTCTTTTTTGACGTGGACGGCACGCTGACGTCGTTCGATCCCGACGATATGACTGATAAGGACTTCAATGCAATCCATCCGTCGAAGGCTGTTGTCGATGCATTTGGTCGCCTGCGCAATGCGGGTCACCAGGCATTTATCTGCACGGGCCGTCCCCTGTGGCTGGTTGCCGATGGCCTGCGTGCGCTGAACCCGGCGGGTATCGTTGCCATGGCGGGCGCCACGCTCGAGGTCGAGGGATGCGTGGTACACGAGGACTGCTTTGACGAAGACATTGTTGAGGAGCTCGCGCGCCGCATTACTGTGGCGGGCGGTGAGGCGTTGTTCGAGACGAACGGTGCCACCTATTCACTTGAGCCAGTTGGTGTCGAACAGTCATTTCTGCTAGGCGCCGGCGTGGTGCATGGCGTTGATCAGATGCGCGTCGATGGCCGCTTGCGCGTAGGCAAGGTGTGCATTAACGCGAGCGACCTGGCTCGCGTAGCCAACGACGATGGCTTTATCGATCGCGAGTTTGAGCTGTGCAACACCGGTGGTCAGAATCGCGAGCTGAGCCCCAAGGGCATCGACAAGGGCGTGGGCGTGGCGCGAGCGCTGGAATACCTGGGTCGCACCGGCAACGCGCGCACCTTTGGCTTTGGCGATTCCGGCAACGATCTGGGTATGCTCGCCGCCGTCGAGACGGCTGTAGCCATGGGCAACGCCATGTCCGAGGTCAAGGCAGTCGCCGACTACGTGACCGACGATGTCGCACACGATGGCACCGTCACAGCGATGCGCCATTTTGGGTTGATTTAATAAATGGCCGGGTCGCCCGCAGTGGGGGCGACCCGGCCATTTGAGCTATTTTGCAATATAGAGCTTGGGATGACTGCGACTGCTCTCGATCGCCGCCGTCATGATGCCCTCGTCGTCTCCATCAACGATGATGCCGTCGAGGTCATCGATCTGCGCGGACTGATAAAAACTGGTCTTGTTGAACTTTCCCTGGTCAACCATCATGTAGCCCTGGTTTGAGTTGGTAAGGTACATATGCTTGATCATGGCCGAGAAGTCGTGCTCGACGGTAAAACCGTGGTCGGGGTGGAATCCGTCGGCACTGACAAACGCCTTGTCGGCATGTAGTTTGCTCATGCAGTCGAGCGTTAGTGCGCCCGCGAGATAGAGGTGGCCCTTGCGCACGGAGCCGCCCAGCAGCACTACCGAAGCATTGGGGAGATTGAAGCTGGCGTAGTTCGCGATTGCAAGATCGCCGGTGATAATGGTGATCTCACGCTTGTCCATGAGGGCCTTAGCGAAGTAAAAGCCTGTGGTGCCGATATCAATTACCAGAACATCGCCATCATCAACAAGAGTTGCTGCGGTTGCGGCGATGGCTTCCTTGGCCTCGACTTGGACATTGATGCGCTCCTCGGGATACGAGATTGCGTTGGAGCGAGAAAGCGATACCGCTCCGCCGCGTACGCGACGCAGCTTGCCTTCGGATTCCAGCGAGATGAGGTCGTGTCGTGCGGTGACTTCCGAAACCGAAAAACGGCGAACGATGTCGGATACCGAGATATTTGGCTTTTCGGCCAGCCAATTCATGATAAATCGCTGACGCTCGGCCGGTGAAAGGTCTGAAGTAGATGCCATATGCCGCTCCTTTTGAACAAAAGGTAAAAGATGCGCCTTTCGTAATCGAAATATAACGTATCGATATGAAAAGAACAAGGCAAATTCGAATGAATCAAAAGAACGGAATGGCATGTCACAAATGCATGCGTAGCAGATAGTTCGCACGTAAACGGGCTATAAAGAGTCTCATTCTGAAGGTGCCGCCCAAAAGAAGTACGTTCACGCCCGATATTCGACCGTTCACGGAAAGTTGACAATTGAGCTTTCGATAGCTTTTGAAATGGTTTATAAAAGAAAACCGAAAAGCTTTTGAAACAAAGAAGAAGGCTTTCGATAGCAATAGTGTTAGATGAGAAAGGACCGAACATGGCGATCAAGGTGTTTGCCGACGGCGCTAACCTCGAGGGCATGCTTGACATGCATGACAATGGCAACGTTCAGGGCTTCACGACCAATCCTTCCCTTATGAAGGCCGGCGGCGTGACCGACTACCGCGCTTTTGCCAAGACGGTTCTTGAGCACATTACTGATGTGTCGGTCTCTTTTGAGGTATTCGCCGACGACGAGGCGGGTATGGAAGCCGAGGCTCGCGAGATCGCAACCTGGGCAGACAACGTCTACGTTAAGATCCCGGCGCTCAACACCAAGGGTGAGTCCACTGCCGCGCTGGTCAAGCGCCTTTCTGCCGACGGCATCAAGGTGAATGTCACCACTATCTTCACGCCCGAGCAGGTCGACGAGTTTGTCGATGCCGTCTCTGCTGAGACCCCCTCTATTCTGTCCATCTTTGCCGGTCGCATTGCCGATACCGGCGTCGATCCGCTGCCCCTCATGGCGGAGTCCGTAAAGAAGGCTGCCGTTAAGCCTGCTGCCGAGGTTCTCTGGGCGTCTACGCGCGAGGTCCTCAATATCTTCCAGGCGGAGTCCGTTGGATGCCAGATCATTACGGTCCCCAATGCCCTTCTTGCCAAACGCAAGAATTTCGGGAAAGATTTGCTTGAGTACTCGCTTGATACGGTCAAGGGCTTTGCCCGCGACATTCAGGCGCTTGGTTTTCACATCCTGCCCGAGGAGTAGGGGACGAGCATGCTGACTGATCTTCTTAAGCCCGAGCTTGTTGCCTGCCACGTCGAGGCCTCCGACTGGGAGGAAGCGATCAGGGCATGCGGTAAGTTGCTCGTAGACGCTGGCAAATGCGACCAGAGCTATGTTGACGCCATGATTTCATCGGTTCACAAATTCGGCCCCTATATGGTCTTGGAAGAGGGCATCGCCATGCCCCACGCTCAGGCAGATGGCAATGTGAGTGAAGCGGGGATCTGTATCGTCACGCTTGACCCTGCCATTGCGTTTGGACACGAGGATTTCGATCCGGTTCACGTGCTCGTGGGTATTTGCGCACCCGACCCCAAGGCTCATCTTGGCTGCTTGGCGGAGCTTTCGCAGATGTTCGAGGACGAGGACTGCGTTGCCAAGCTCAGCGCATGCGATACGCCCGAGCAGGTTTTGGAGACCATACGTTCATTCTTTTAGGCCTTAATGGCACGGCGATGCGTCGCCGCTTTTGGATAGACGGAAAACCGTCACGTGTAGGAGAGGAAGGTTGCCATGCATATCATCACCGTATGCGGAAACGGCATCGGGTCCAGCCTGATGCTCGCTGGCAAAGTCGAGGAGCTTTGCGAGGAGGAGGGCATCAAGGCCGACGTTGAGTCTATGGACCTGAACGGTGCTTCTTCCGCAAATCCGGATCTGTTCATCACCGTTAAGGAACTCGCTCCCGAGCTCCACGGCAACGTTGTGATCGTTCGCAGCTATGTGAACAAGAAGAAGATC
This sequence comes from uncultured Collinsella sp., assembly GCA_900550965.1. Taxonomy (GTDB): domain Bacteria; phylum Actinomycetota; class Coriobacteriia; order Coriobacteriales; family Coriobacteriaceae; genus Collinsella. The sequence continues at coordinate 23,374 of URUC01000010.1, forward strand.
CGCGAAGACGCCCTCGAGGCAATCAAGGCGGCCGCCGCTAACGCCTAAAGCGGCACAAAAAAGGGCGGTTCCCTGTGGAAGAGGGAAACGCGCCCACGTTAGAGAGAAAGGAAGCGCAGATGCAAGCCATCCTTCCCATACTTGAGTTTATCCAATCGATTCTGACCAAGCCAGCGTGGATTATGGGTCTATTTGCCTTTGTGGGCCTTGTCGCGCTTAAGCGTCCTGCCCACAAGGTGATGACGGGCACCCTGAAGCCCATTCTTGGTTACATCATGCTGTCTGCCGGCGCCGCTGTTGTTCAGGAGAACCTTGCTCCGCTGGGTACCTTCATCGAGACCGGTTTCCACATCACCGGCGTCGTGCCCAACAACGAGGTCGTCGTTTCGATGGCTCAGAGCGTCCTCGGCGTTCAGACCATGATGATCCTGATTCTCGGCTATGTCGTGAACATTATCATTGCCCGCTTTACCAAGTTTAAGTACATCTTCCTGACGGGCCATCACAGCATGTTTATGGCCTGCCTGCTGTCTGCCGTTCTGCAGGCATCTGGCTTCCAGGATGTTCAGCTTGTCATCGTGGGCGGCATGTTCCTGGGCCTCGTGAGCGCTATGCTTCCCGCCGTTGGTCAGCGTTTCACCGAGAAGGTTACCGATGGCGATGAAATCGCCATGGGTCACTTCGGTTCACTCGCCTATTACATCTCCGCTGCAGTCGGTACGCTTTTTGCTAAGGACGCCGAGGAGAACAGTACCGAGAAGATCGAGGTTCCCGAGAAGTTCGCCTTCCTGCGCGACACTACCATCTCCACGGCTCTTACCATGGCCTTCTTCTACCTGGTTACCGCTTTCGCCGCTTACATCGCAGATCCTGCGGTCGTTACCAAGACCGCTGGCGGCGACAACGTGATTGTCTATGCCCTGACCTGTGCCCTGTCCTTTGCCGTTGGTGTCACCATCGTCTATAACGGCGTTCGTATGATCCTTGCCGACCTGGTCCCGGCTTTCCAGGGCATCTCCAACAAGCTGATCCCCGGTGCCATCCCCGCCGTCGACTGCGCCGTCTTCTTCCCCTATGCTCCCACCGCCGTCATCCTCGGCTTTGTCGCATCCTTCATCGGTGGCGTGGTCGGTATGTTCATCGTGGGCGCTACCCTGGGCATCTTCATCATCCCGGGCATGGTTCCCCACTTCTTCTGCGGTGCTACCGCGGGCATCTACGGCAATGCTACCGGCGGTCGCAAGGGCGCAGCTCTTGGCGCTTTCGTCAACGGCCTGCTCATCACCTTTGCCCCGGCCCTGCTCCTGCCCGTTCTTGACGTCTTTGGCTTCAAGAACACTACGTTCGGCGACTTTGATTTCTCCGTCATTGGCATTACGCTTGGCCGCGCTGCCGAGGCCTTCGGTACCACCGGTGTCTACGCGATTCTTGCTGTCCTTCTGATCGTCGCCTTCGTCCCCAACTTCATCCACACCAAGGGTGCTGTGATCAATCACGTTGAGGAAGAGTAATCCAGGCATACGTTAAGCCCTAATCGGGCGGAGCTCCGATAACCGGCTCCTACACGGAAGCGGTGACGTCTCAAATGAGGCGTCACCGCTTTTTGTTTTGGACTGGTTGTGAAAACGCACCGGTGAAGCGCTGTCTCTGCGCCGCGAACGGAATCAACCGCGATGATCAGCAAAAACGTTTTGCCGCTGGGGTGTCGATATAAAAATGGTAAAACTGCAAAACCGTTCGCCGAGAAGATGAAAACCCGCAGCTCACGCCTTGATAAACGTAGGTAAAGTGTTTAGCAGTTTATCGGCCGTATGCTAACGAAAGGAATCAGGCAGATGGCAATCAAGGTGTTCGCTGACGGTGCAAACCTCGAGGGCATGCTCGACATGTACGAGAACGGCAACGTTCAGGGTTTCACGACCAACCCGTCCCTTATGAAGAAGGGCGGCGTGACGGATTACCGCGCGTTTGCCAAGGAGGTCCTGGCCCACATCACCGATGTGTCCGTCTCGTTTGAGGTCTTTGCCGACGACGTCGAGACCATGGAGGTCGAGGCCCGCGAGATCGCTACCTGGGCCGAGAACGTCTACGTCAAGATTCCGTGCGTGACTACCAAGGGCGAGTCCACGGCCGAGTTGGTGCGCAAGCTTTCCGCCGACGGCATTAAGGTCAACGTCACCACCATCTTTACGCCTGCGCAGGTCGACGAGATGGTCGACGCTGTCGACGCCGAGACGCCGTCCATCATCTCGCTCTTTGCCGGCCGTATCGCCGACACGGGTGTCGATCCCATTCCGTTTATGACGGAGTCGGTCAAGAAGGCCGCCGCCAAGCCCAACTGCGAGGTCCTGTGGGCGTCCACGCGCGAGCTTATCAACATTTACCAGGCGCAGGCCTGCGGCTGTCAGATCATCACGGTGCCCAACAGCATCCTGGCCAAGCGCAAGAACATCGGTCGCGACCCGTATGAGGTTTCGCTCGATACCGTGCGCGGCTTTGCCAAGGATATCGCCGCTTTGGGCTTCCATATCCTGCCGTAACGCGAACACTGGCTGCGCCGCGGGTTGTTCGCCCCGGCCTTTCCTTTCCCTATCGCTCACGCGCTTCGCGAGGGTCGCGCTAGGCAAAGGAAAGGCCGGGGCTGCCGACACGAACTTACCGGTAGGTTGGTGATAGGCTTCCATATCCTGCCGTGGACAAAGGTGCCCCCGCCTGCGCCGTGCAAAATTGAGAGTATTCAGCAAGGTAAAGGCTTTTACCAGCTGGGTGAAGCATGGAACAGCCCCCGTTTTGGCTCTGATGACGCTAAAACGGGGGCTGTTTCTTGCTTTTTCGTCTCTGAGGGGCATCCGGAACGGTGGAATTTGCAGAATACTCGCGATTTTGCACGTCGCGAGAGGGGGGACCCTTGCTTGGCGGTTTACTTCCCCTGCACCATGGTGAGGGAGATCTTCTTGCGGTCGCGATCGACCTTTTCAACCCACACCTTGACCGTGTCACCGACGCGCACCACGTCGCTGGGGTGCTTGACGAAGCGGCTGGCCAGCTTGGAGATGTGCACGAGGCCGTCCTGGTGCACGCCCACGTCGACAAAGGCGCCAAAGTCGACGACGTTGCGCACCGTGCCCTTGAGTTCCATGCCGGGTTCCAGGTCATCGATGGAAAGCGCCGAGCGGCTAAAGACCACCTCGGGCGCGTCGTCGCGCGGGTCGCGCCCGGGCTTCTTGAGCTCGTTGACGATGTCGATGAGCGTTAAGGTGCCGCAGTCCAGGTCGCTTGCCAGTGCCGAGATGCTGCCCAGGCGGCGCTCGATGTCGGGCACGCCGCCACGGCTGAGCTCGCTTGCCGCTACGCCGGCGCGCTCCAGGACGGCCGTGGCCACCTCGTAGCTCTCGGGGTGGACGCTCGTCGCGTCGAGCGGGTTCTTGCCGCCGCTGATGCGCAAAAAGCCGGCTGCGTTGAGATATGCCTTGGGTCCCAGTTTGGGGACCTTCTTAAGCTGGCGGCGATCGGTAAAGGCGCCGTTTTCCTCGCGGTAGGCCACGATGTTTTTGGCTACGCTCGGCGTGATGCCCGATACATATCCCAGCAGGCTTGCGCTTGCGGTGTTCACGTCGACGCCCACACGGTTGACGACGTCCTCCACCACGTGGCCCAGGGTGCGCGAAAGCTCGGCCTGGTCGAGGTCGTGCTGGTACTGACCCACGCCGATGGACTGGGGCGGAATCTTGACGAGCTCTGCCAACGGGTCCTGCAGGCGGCGGCCCAGGCTCATGGCACCACGCACGGTGACGTCCAGGTCGGGATACTCCTGGCTGGCGAGCTCGGAGGCGGAGTACACCGACGCGCCGGCCTCGTTGACGATGGTGTATCGCAGCCCAGGCGCCTGCTCGGCGATGAACTCCGAGACGACTTCCTCGGTCTCGCGGCTGGCGGTGCCGTTGCCGATGACGATGGTGTTGACGCCGTCCTTCTTGACGAGGCGGGCGAGCTCGCGCTTGGTGCCGGCGACGTCGTGGCGCGGCTTGGTGGGGTAGACTACGCCGTGGTCGAGCAGCTTGCCGGTCTCGTCCATGACGGCGACCTTGCAGCCGGTGCGGTAGCCCGGGTCGAGCGCGAGCACGCGTGCGCCGCGCACGGGGCGCGCCGAGAGCAGGCCCTCGAGATTCTTGGCAAAGACGTTGATGGCCTCGGTCTGGGCGCGAACGGTGAGCTTGGCGCGGGCCTCGCGCTCCAGGGAGGGGGCCATAAGGCGCTTGTAGCCGTCGGCGATGGCGGCGTCGAAGACCGGGGCGAAGACGCCCTGGCGTCGGGGCCAACGGCTACCGAGGCGTGCCGTGGCGGCGGCGCCGTCGACGCTGACGCGTACGCGGAGCTTGCCCTCGCGCTCGCCGCGGTCGATGGCAAGGATGCGGTGGTTGGGGATCTTGCGCACGGGTTCGTCGTAGTTGTAGTAGGGCTCGTAGGGGGTCTTCTCGGCGGGGTCGGTGGCCTCGACGACGATGTCGGCGGTGTTTTGTGTAAAGGTGCGCAGGTCGGCGACGTTCTCCGGGTCCTCGGCTACCGTCTCGGCCACGATGTCGGCGGCGCCGGCAAGCGCCTTCTCGGGCGTGTCGAAGCCGGCCTCCTCGTTAACGTATGCCGCGGCGGTGACGAGCGCGCTGCCCTTGGCGGATGCCTGCATGATGATCATGTTGGCAAGCGGCTCCAGGCCTGCCTCGCGGGCCTTCTGCGCGCGGGTCATGCGCTTTTTGCGGTAGGGCTTGTAGAGGTCCTCGACACGCTGGAGCTGCGTGGCCTCGCGGATCTGTGCCTCGAGCTCGGGCGTGAGCTTGCCTTGGGCGTCGATGAGCAGAATGACGTCCTCTTTACGCTGCTCAAGATTGCGCAGGTAGGACAGGCGCTCGTCGAGTGCGCGCAGGGCGACGTCGTCCATGCCGCCCGTTGCTTCCTTGCGGTAGCGCGAGATAAAGGGAATGGTGTTGCCCTCGTCGATGAGCTTGACGGCCGCCTCGATGTTGGCGGCCTTAAGGTTGAGCTCGCGGGCGAGCTGGGCGATAAGATCCATGGGACTCCTTGCGTTTAAGGTGCGTTTGCAGCACAGAGCTACCAAGGATACCACCTGCCACTTCGCCCAAAAAAGACTGTTTTGGCGCGGAACCACGAAAGCGGCCTATCTACTACGTTTGAACCGTGTGGGTCGACCATCCCCCGGTTTTCCGAAAATGCGCAAGCCGTTTACCTGCGGTTTTTATTTCGCGAAATTCGGTATGGATGAGGGTGATTGGTTAAACGTAGTAGATAGGCACATTTCGTGGCGAACGAATCAAGCCGAGGTGCAAAAGGCCCCCCGTCTCAGAAAATCATTGGAAACGTAGCAAAATGCCCCGCGGGCAGGAGGCTGCTCGCGGGGCAAAGAAGAGGGGCTTATTTGTGGCGGACCGAGGGACTCGGCATGGGGTTTCTGCCGCGGCCGCTCTTAAGGCATTACAGCTCGACGAGCTGGCCGGTCTCGGCGGCCTCCTTGATGGCGTTGAGAAGCGTGAGCGTCTTGACGTTGTCGGCGGGGGTCACGACGGGCTCGACCTCGCGGCGGACGACCTTCACAAAGTGCTTGAGCTGCATCTTGTGCGGCAGTGCCGGGTCGACAGCCGGAATCTCCATCTGCAGCGGCTTGTGCCAGTTGGAGGCGCCGTCGTAGGAGAACTGGTGCAGGCGGGGCAGCGACAGGGCGCCCTTGGTGCCGCCGATAAAGTAGGCGTCGGCGTCGAAGGGGCGGTACTGCGGGTCCTCGCGAGCAGTCGCCTCCCAGTTCCAGGGGCTGGCGGTGGCATCGGAGATGGTCATGCTTGCGAGCGCGCCATCGGCAAAACGGACGTTGACCACGGCGGAGTCCTCGGTCTCAAAACCGCGGGCGGCGCTGGACTGCATACCCTGGACGGCAACGGGCTCGCCCAGCAGATAGCGGAGCAGGTCGACGTCGTGAACCAGGTTAACCAGGATCGGGCCGGCACCCTTCTTGCGGCGCCACTCGACATCGAAGTACTCGTCATTCTTATAGATCATGTAGTGGAAGCTCGACACGGTGAGCTTGCCCAGCTCGCCAGACTCGATGATCTCCTTGGCCTTGTTCACAAACGGGTTGTGGCGACGGTGCTGACCCACGAGCACGGGCACGCCGGCGGTCTCGGCCTCGGCGGCGAAGGCCTGGGCATCCTCAAGATCGTTGGAGATCGGCTTTTCGACCAGCGGCACGATGTTGCGCTTGATGGCCTCGCGGGCAACGCCCAGGTGCAGGTCGTTGGGGGTGGCGATGATGACGGCCTCGGGCTTGACCTCGTCCATCATCTGGGCGGGATCGGTAAAGAACGGCACGCCGGCGGCCTCGGCCGTGGCGCGGGCGCCCTCAAAGGCGTCGGCGATGGCGACGAGCTCGGCCTCGGGCCCCTCGGTGACAAAGCGGATGTGGTTGCGGCCCATGGCGCCGGCGCCGATAACGGCAATGCGGACGGGGTTGAGCTCAGACATTTCGACTCCTTAATACTGGTGACCGGTGGAATGCGGCAAGAGGACGGCCCTTGCCGCGTCAAGCAAAACTAGGCGGACTTCTTCTTGCTGTCGGAGACCATCATGTAGACGGTGAGCACGACGGCGATGGCGGCGATCACGATGGCGCCGTAGAAGGACTGCTGGTAGGCGGCGCTGCCGGCCTCAGCGTGATACAGCACGGCAGTGATGGGCTGGCTGATCCAGGTAGAAGCGGCGTAGCCCAGGAACATGATGCCGTAGTTGACGCCGATGTTGCTGGTACCAAAGGCGCCACCGGTAAGCGGCGGGTAGATGACGAGCAGGGCGCCAAAGCTAAAGCCGAGCAGGGCGAGCGCCACAAAGAACATGCTCTGCGTAAAGCTCATCGACATGATGACGAGCGCGACGATGGTGACGACAAGGCTGATGAGCAGCGACTTGTAGGCGCCGAGCTTGTCGATGATCTGGCCAAAGGACAGACGGCCGACCAGGTTGGCGCAGGTGTTGACGGAGACGACCACGCCGCCGAGGGCGACGGCCGCGGCGCTCGTCGGGTCGGCGAAGAGCTGGACGGCGGCGATGGAGGCAACCTTGCCCACGAGCAGGGTGCCCGCGGTGGCGGCGAAGGCGAAGGTGGCGATGAGGACCCAGAAGCGCGGGGTCTTGACCATCTCGCCCGGGGTGAGGTCGCCGAAGGTGCCGGCGTGCGCGCCGCCCTTGGGGGCCTCGAAGCCCTCGGGCAGCCAACCGGCCTCGGGGGCCTTCAGGAACAGGGCGGAGGCGGCGATCGCCACAAAGAAGATGACGCCGAGTGCCTTAAGGGCGCCAAAGATGCCAAGGCTCGGGATGAGCAGCGAGGCGAGCACCGGGGACAGCACGGCGGGGCCGGCGGTCGAAGCGGCCAGGGTGATGCCGGAGGCGAGGCCCTTTTTGTCGATGAACCACTTTTGGCCGGTGGTGAGCGCGGGGTTGTAGCCCAGGCCGTTGCCGATGGCGGCGACGAGCGAGAACCACAGGTAGAACTGCCACGGCTCGGTGACGGTGCCGGACATGAACCAGCCCACGCCGTAGCACACGGCGGCAGCGATCACGACGTTGCGCGGGCCGATCTTATCGGAGATGCGGCCGGCGAAGATGCCCGTCACGGCCATGATGGTCTGAAAGACCGGGAAGGCCCAGGTAAGAGCGCTGGACCACTCGGGATAGACGGCGAGCAGGTTCTTGCTCACAACGGAATACAGCGCGATGGAGCTGATGAAGAACATGGTGACGCACGCGGCGGAAAGCACGACGGCGCGACCCTTGTTGGAGTTGGTGGAAGCCATTGGACTCTTTCTAATCGATACGGGGGAGGAACGGTCGTGTCCGCGGAGCCTCCCTGTCGGGTTGGTTTACTGGTCGGTCGGCTTGGCGACGCCGGACTCGTCAGACCAAAGCTCGACACCCTTGTTCTTGAGGTAGTTGTCGGCAAAGGCTCGGCGGCCGCCGGGCTTGGCGGTGAGGTCGCCCATCATATTGGAGAAGCCGCCATCGACCTTGATGGCGTCGCCGGTGGTAAAGTCCGAGCGCTTGGACGCCAGGAACATGACGGCGTTGGCGATATCGCTGACCTCGCCGATGCGGCGCGTGGCGATGAGACGGCTGCGGCTCTTCTCGACCTCGAGGTCAGCGTAAAAGCTCGCCGACATGGGGGTCTTGACAAAGCAGGGCTCGACGCAGTTGGAGCGCACGCCGTAGGGGCCCCACTCGGCGGCCAGCATCTTGGACATCATGTTGACGCCCGCCTTGGTGGAGCTGTACACGCCCGAGAACGTCTCGGGGGAGTGGCTGGCGACGGTCGAGATGTGCACCAGACGACCCTGGCCGGCCTTGATCATCTCGCGACCAAAGCGCTGCGAAGTGATGAAGTAGCCGGTGAGGTTGACGTTGATGACCTCGTTCCAGTCGGAGAGCGGCAGGTCCTCCATGGCTGCGAAGCGCAGGATGCCGGCGGTGTTGACGAGGACGTCGACGCGGCCGAAGTCGGCGATGGTGGCATCGACAGCGGCCTGGACCTCGGCCTCGTCGGTGGCGTTCATCTTGTAGCCCTCGGCGTGGATGCCAAACTCGGC
>URUC01000011.1 GCA_900550965.1 uncultured Collinsella sp.
GAGCAGACGAAGATCTTCTTGTAGCCGCGACGCTGGAGCTCGCCGGGGATCTCCTTGATGGCGCCGGAACCATGATAAGAAATGGTGTTGAGAACGAAACGATTAGCCATTGATAGCCTCCTATCGCGTGCGGGGCACCCGTTACGCCCCGCGCTATATGTCCCATCCTAACGCTTTTGAAACAAAAAATGCATGAGAACGTCAAAAGTGTTAAAGCGTTTCAACATAATAACGGAGCCCCAGTCCTTCCCTCCCGACTGCAGCGAAGGCTAGATTATAGGAGCAATTGCCCAAAGAATACGACCAACTCAGTCTATAAATTGTTTCTGTTTTAGCAATATATGTTTGACAATACGTTTATAAAAGGATACTTTATAGTAATTAATATGCATGCAGCAAATAGTGTCATTCATTTTGTTAGAAATTACCCATGCGGTTATTGCAGCTGCATGTACTGCAACATACAGCGTAATTCTCCGCACGAAGCAGAAGACGGTTCCAATTCAATCGAGGCGATGACGCGTGATGGCTACTGGTCCTAAATCGAGCAAGACGGCTACAAACGAATATCGAATCTCAATTGAAGGTAACCCTTATCCGCATGCTCTGGCTCTCGTCAACCCAGCGGGAGACAACCTCAACATCAAAAAACATGGGTTCACGGGTCCACTAGGACAGCTATTGAGTCTTAAATACACCGTTTATGACGATGCAAATGAAAAGCTCTTTACTGTCGTCGACGGTGGTTTTAGTAACATGCCCAGGGTTGCGCTCATCATCGAACACAAGGAAGTTGCGGTGTTCGATTATGGTCTAAACAGACTTGAGATGAAGTGCGTAACGAACATACCGAATTACGCAATAAAAGGTAACTTCCTATTTGGAGATTACGATATATTCAGCCAACAGGAAGTGAAGCTATCTTCAGTTATCGTCCTTCAATGTGATAAACAATCGTGCTTTAGCATACAGGTTTTGGATAAAGCCGAATTAGCCGCCGCAATTGGAATACCTACAGCCATTGCCCTTCTTAGGGCTCGGATTGAAGAGCATCTCGAATAAATCGCAAAAGCAGTTCGTAACAACATTCAGGAGCTAGATAGTTTTTCTGGCTCCTGAATGTTGTTACGAACATGCACCTTAGCGCTTAAGACTCGTGGTCTGCCAGTCAGCTACGATGCGGGCCCATTTCCTGTGCAAATCGCGTTCGCGGTCGATAAACATGATGGCAAACGCGATAAACAGCAGCACGCTCGCCACCGCAATGGCGTGCAGGCCCATGCGCTCAATACACCAGTTGCCCAGCACGGCGCCAAACACAAAGGTGAAGATCACGCCAAAGTACAGCGCGCCGTTTTCCAAAAAGCCGCGCTTGTGAGTAATGATGTAGTCGTCCACGTTTTGCAGGGCATTGCGCAAGTTGCCGATGCACATGGTCGTGGCGATGCCGTGACCGTGGATCTTGCGGAAGCTCTCGACCTGCATGCCGCAGGCAAACGAAGTGAGGCAGTTGGCGAGCAGGTTGTAACCGCCACCGGGGATAAAGCTCACGCCCAGCAAGATGGCGGCTTCAAAGAACACCGTCACCTGGCGCCAGTGGATCACGCTGCCAAAACGCTCGTGTACCAAGTCGGCAAGCATAATGCCCACGGCAAACGACACCACGGGGAAGAAATAGCGTCCCGCGAGCGCCCAATTGCCCTCCGAGATGCTCACGCCCACCAGCAGGATATTGCCTGTCTGCGCGTTGGCGAAAACATGGTCGCGCCCAATGTACGAATACACATCCATAAAGCCACCGGCGAGCGCCAAGATGATGCCCAGCTCAATGGACTCCGATATCTGTTTGGCACGCTGCATCGTCGTGCATCCTCCTTGTTGACGACTCTCTCGTGCGTTGGCGGAAACATAGCCGCCGTTCATACTGTAACCCATTGACAACATGGCGTGCGCGCGAGACGGGTTCTCCAACGCGCAGATACACAGTCTGGAAACAAACGGCGGGCGCGGCACCGACACCCGAGACCTCGTGTACTCCACCAGTCTTTTTAGCCCCGTCCCAAAAAGACTGGTTACAATTACGTGCAGCATACAAACACCGGGAGGGATCGTGGCAAAAAAGCCTCAGCACGCTCAGAACAACCAGCGCAGTCAGCAGGGCAAACAGGGCCAGCAGCAAAAGCGCGGCGGTAAGGCGCAGGGCTCGCGTCCCACGCATGCCCCGACAGCTCCCGCCCGTCCCTGGCGTCCGGGCCGCGATAAGTTCCTCCCCGTCAGCCGCGCCGACATGGATGCGCGCGGTTGGGACCAGTGTGACTTTGTCTACATCTGCGGCGACGCCTACGTGGACCATCCCAGCTTTGGCATGGCCATCGTCAGCCGCGTGCTCGACGCGCACGGCTACAAAGTGGGCATTATCTGTCAGCCCGACTGGACCGACCCCGCCAGCATCACCGTGCTCGGCGAGCCGCGCCTGGGCTTTCTCGTCAGTGCCGGCAACATGGACTCCATGGTCAACCACTATTCGGTGACCAAGCACCGCCGCCACACCGACGCCTATACCCCCGGCGGCGAGGAAGGTCACCGCCCCAACCGTGCCGTCACGGTCTACGGCAATCTCATCCGTCAGACGTTCAAGGACGCCCCCATCATCATCGGCGGCATCGAGGCGAGCCTGCGCCGCCTGGCCCACTACGACTACTGGCAGGACAAGCTCAAGCGCTCGGTACTGCTCGACTCGGGCGCCGACATCCTCATCTACGGCATGGGCGAGCATGCGATCGTCGAGATCGCCGACGCGCTCGATGCCGGACTGCCTGTCGATCAGATCACCTACATCAACGGCACCGTCTACCGCACCAGCTCGCTCGACGAGGTCTACGACTACGACCTGCTGCCCAGCTGGGACGACCTTGCCGCCGACAAGCTCAACTACGCGCGCAGCTTTAACGTGCAGCAGCAGAATATGGACCCCATCACCGGACATCGCCTGGTAGAGCCCTACCCCAACAGCGTCTATGTGGTACAGAACCCGCCGTCGGCGACGCTCACCACCGACGAGATGGACGAGGTCGCCGAGCTCCCCTACGCACGTGACTGGCATCCCGACTACGACGCGGCGGGCGGCGTGCCGGCCTTTGCCGAGATCAAATTTTCCATCAGCTCCAACCGCGGCTGTTTTGGCGAGTGCTCGTTTTGCGCCCTCACCTTCCACCAGGGCCGCGTGTTGCAGATGCGCAGCCACGATTCGATCATGCGCGAGGCCGAACTGCTCACGCGCGATCCCGAGTTTAAGGGCTACATCAACGACGTAGGCGGACCGACGGCAAACTTTAGTCGCCCCGCCTGCGACAAACAGCTCAAGCACGGCGTGTGCAAGAACAAGCGCTGTCTGTGGCCGAGTGTGTGCAAGAACATGGTGGTCGACGAGAGCGGCTACACGCAGCTGCTGCGCGATCTGCGCCAGCTGCCGGGCGTCAAGAAGGTCTTCGTCCGCAGCGGCATCCGCTTTGACTACACCATGGCCGACGCCTCGGACGAGTTTTTGCGCGAGCTGCTGGAGCATCACGTCTCGGGCCAGCTGCGTGTAGCACCCGAGCACGTGAGCGACGCGGTGCTCTCCGTGATGGGCAAGCCGAGCCGCGCCGTCTACGACGCGTTCTGCCGTAAATTTGAACGCCTGAACCGCGAATACGGACTCAAGCAGTATGTGGTGCCGTACCTAATCTCGAGCCACCCCGGTTCAACGATGAAGGAAGCCGTGGACCTTGCCGAGGCCGTGCGCGACATGGGCTACATGCCCGAGCAGGTGCAGGACTTCTACCCCACGCCGTCCACCATGTCGACCTGCATGTACTACACCGGCGTGGACCCACGCACCATGAAGCCGATCTACGTGGCACGCGACCCACACGAGAAGGCCATGCAGCGTGCGCTCATCCAATACCGCAAGCCCGAGAACTACAAGCTCGTGCGTGAGGCGCTGGAAAAAGCTGGCCGCCGCGATCTGATTGGCTACACCAAGCATTGCCTGATTCGCCCCGTGCCGCCACGCCCGGGCGAGACATCTGCTGGCGGGGGACATGGCACCGGCAAGAAGGGCGGCAAGGCCCACGGCGGCGCTGGCGGTGCCGGCAAGGGGCCCAAAGGCAGCAAGGGGCACGGCGGCATGTCGCGTGCGCAGAACACTGCCGGTCGCAATCGCGCGGCCCAGGGACGGCAGGGCGCCAACGGAGGCGGGCGTCGCAACTAGGGCAGCGGTGCGCTCGCTGCATCCATCCCACACGCGCGGCGCAGCGACCGCATTGCCTCGACGAGGATGACGCCAGCGATAGCGACCGTAATTGCCACATCGAACGGCGTGTTCACAAACCAGAGCAACGTCATGAGATACGACCCGGCATTAAAGGCGAAGTGCAGCAGGATCGTGTAGCGGAGCTTTCCGGTCGTCACGAGCACCCAACCAAAGATGAGGCCGGCGGCACCCGCGTAGCAACCTTGCACCCAATTCATGTGCATAAAACCGAAGATTGCCGCCTGCAGCACAATCGCCGCGACGATACCCCACGTACTTGGGGCCGCCCAGGGCACCATGGCGCCGTCCTGCGCACCCGCACGACGCCGGCGTTTCCAAAGTGGGCGGCACTGCGGATTAAACGCTCGGAGCGAAAACTCAAAAATAATGCCGCGTACCAGCAGCTCTTCACAAAATGGGGCGCCGAGCACCGTGGTCAGGACGGCGAGATAGCTGGTGTCGCCCATGCCTGTTTCCTCGACAAGCTCGCTGTAGTCGGCCGCGGCCTCGGGCAACAGCGACAGCACGGCGTCGGTCACGTAGCCAACGACCACCTGCAGGGCCAGGCCAATCACGATAACGCATGCGATTCGCTTCCACGCCCCACGCGCTCCCCCGCCAAGCGGACGCTCGCCCTGCCAGCGCGCCGTAAACGAACGCGGCCACAGATAACGCCACCACAGCAGCGCCATTAAAAACGATGCCGTCTGCGCGACGGCCTGAAGCAATTGAATATCGAGGCCGCCAATCGAAAAGCCCATGAACACCGATGCGACGCCAAGGGCGGAGAACAAAACGACGCTCAGGGCAATATCGGCAGCGACGACGCCAAAACAGGCAAGCGCCCAAATCATCGCATTGAGCATGCCAACCTCCTCAAAACCGTTCCCTAGTTCTACCACAACTCGGCAGAGAGCTGACCCCATGGGGACGGAGGAAAACGGATCACTTATTGATGAGAATCGGGCGCAGTGCCAAAAGCCCCGTTGGGCGAGATGTCGAACGGGAAGGTGCCGCAGCGATTGAACGCGGCGATAAACATGCGGATGGCGTTGGACGGCGTGGTGCCCACGAGCTGGGTTGCCGCCGCGAAGGCTGCCTTCTCCTCGGGCAAGACCTTCGCGACTACGGGGGTCATGTGTTCTGCCATGGCGCTTCCTTTTTGAAACGACGGTAGTGCGGATAGATGCGGGCCACGCGGCTCGGCGACGGGCTGTGAAGGCAACCCGATTGGCCCGCATCCGGAGTTTGTTTCTGCGGCGTTGGTATTACTTGGTATTCCAAAGTATTACCCCGCAGATAGAATACCATACCCGACCCCATGGGGACGGAGGAAAACGGATTATTTTGTTGCTGGGTTAGTATTTAGAGCGTGATGATGTCCGAGATATCGAGGGCCTGAGCGTCGACGGCATCGTGCGTGGCAAGCAACAGCATACGACCGTCGAGCGCCGGCGCCCAGGGTGCACGGTCGCCCACGGCAAGCGCAAGCTCCGCCGCAACCCCGCCGCCAGCAGGGGCACCCGCACGCCCATAACTGCCCTCGCCTTTTGATTCGCGTACGGCGCGGAAGTAACACGGCGAACGTCGGCGTATGGCGCGCCCAACCTGGGTACCCGGCGCATGGCGCCCTATTGTCTTGCATAATATCGCTTGTGCCATGCATAAATAGACGGGGGCGCCCCTTCCCATCCCAACGTACCCCCGCTTGGACCGTGCAAAAACCGGAGTATTCAGCATCGCGGCCCCCGCCGGCGGCGCCACGAACCGGGGGCATCGCGCGACCGGCGTCGTTTTGGGACCCGGCGCGGCGCGAATTGCGCGTTATCGACGCGCCGGACGCCGCCCGCCAGCCCAAATCGCCCTTCGAGAGATCCCGCGAACCCAAAAAGACGCTCCCGGCGCGTATGCAGCCACCCCAGCTTGCTGAAAACTCCCGAAAATGCACGGCGCGCCCCAGGGGACCCGTGCGTGCCGTGAAAAAACACGCCCGCATCCAAAAGAATGCGGGCGTGAAAGCCAGGTGGCGGCAAGGGCGCCAGGCAGCAGGCGAAATCCCGGGCGTGCCCGCCCGGGTACTGCGGCCACCGCGCGTCAGCAGAAAACCTCATGTCCTGCGTCGATGTCGGATAGCCCATCCCCCATATCAACCCTTTGCGCAAAACGGCAATGCCCCGTCCGCGCAAACACGCGAACAGGGCATTGATCAAGTTTTACGGTCAGCGGTTCTTTTGTGCCAGAGACCTTCTGTCTTTAGCTAAGCTCGGGCCAGTAACCCTTGTTGGCCTCGATCATGTCGTTGAGAACCTCCTTGGCGACCTTCATCGAAGGCACGGTCTTGTTGAGCGTAAAGGCCTTGAGCGCTTTCTCGTACGAACCCTCGATCGTGGCCTCGACCACGAGCTTCTCGGAGTTCAGCTGCTGCATCATGAGGCCCTGCTGGAACAGCGGGATGTTGTCGCGGCTGATGACCTCGGGGCCGTTCTTGCCAATGTAGGCAGGCAGCTCGACCATAGCGTCGTAGGGCATGTTGGGGATAGCGCCCTTGTTCTCGCAAATGACCAGGAAGCGCTGCTTGGTGTCGTTCTTCAGAGCGATGGCCAGATCGGCAATCCAGTCGCCGTGGCTGCCCGCATAGAACGTGCTCTCGTCGATCTCGCCCGTCTTCTCGTAGTGATCGATACCATCAAAGAGGTTCTTCTCGCGCGTCTCCTCAACCTCATTCGCACGGGTGCGCTCGGGGTTGGAGTGCTCGACGAACTCCTTCTGCTGCAGGTAGTAGTTCAGATACGTGTTGGGCAGGTACTCCGGGAAGCACTCCATGATCTCGTACTCGCCCTTCCAGACGTAGTACCAGCTGCCCTTGGTGTGGCGGTTCTGCTCGGGGTGCTCGTCGGTGGCCTCCTCGGGCTTCTTGGACATCAGCGAGCTCATGCCCTTGAGGTAGGAGTCGGGCAGCAGGATCTGGTGCTCCTTGATGTACTCGCGCAGCTGCGGAAGCACCTCCTCGCCCTTGTGGCGGATCGAGGTGAACCAACCAAAGTGGTTGAGGCCAAAGTAATCGTACTCGACATCCTTCTTGTCGATATCGAGCGCGGCGCAAACCACGTCGATGATCGCGATCGGCATGTCGCAAATGTTGATGATGCGAGCGTTGGGACGCAGGACGCGGCAGCCCTCGGAGACGATGGCGGCAGGGTTGGAGTAGTTGAGAATCCAGTAGTCCTTCTTGGCGTACTTCTCAACGTCATCAATCAGCTCGACCATGGGGAAGATGGTGCGCATGCCATAGGCAAGGCCGCCGCAACCGCAAGTCTCCTGACCCACGCAGCCGTGACGCAGCGGAATCTTCTCGTCCTGCTCGCGCATGGCGTAGCCGCCCACGCGCATCTGGGCAAACACGAAGCTCGCGTCGGTAAAGGCAGTCTTTTTGTCGGTGGTCACCGTGAGCTTGATGTCCAGGCCAAGGTCCTCGTGCAAAATCCAGTCCACGAGCACGCCGATCTTGCGCTGGCGCTCCTCGTTGATGTCGTACAGACGAATCTCGTCAACATCGAGCTCGTCCTTGCGCAGAGCGATGGACTTGACGATGCCGGGGGTAAAGGTGGATCCGCCACCACACAGAGTAATGATCATTGTTTACTGCTCCTTCTCAATTGCGTTTTCGACCTTGTCGCGCATCTCGGCGACTTTCATGCCAAAGATGATCTGGATATTGTTGCCGTTGCGGTTGATGCCGCTGTTGGGCACGTGGTTGATGAGGTCCTCATTGATGAGGTCCGGGTTCTTAACGTTCACGCGGAGACGCGTAAAGCAGTTCTCGAGCTCCTCGATGTTGTCCTTGCCGCCAAGACCTGCGACCAGGTCGGCAATACCCGCATCGACGCCCTCTGCGGGAGCCGCGGCAACAGCGCCCTGCTTCACCGCGACAGACGCGGCGGCCTCGCCCTCGGCAACGGACTCGGCGAGCTCGGACTCCTCCTCGCGACCAGGCGTGTGGAGGTTGAGCTTCTTAATAAGGAAGGTGAAGAGGAAGAAGTACAGCGCAGCGTTGACGACTCCAAGCACCAGCATAACCGGCCAGTTGGTCTTATCGACACCGAGGACCAGGTTGGAAACCACGATGTTGATGATGCCGCCTGCAGTCGAAGCGGGCACGGAGAGGACCTTGAGCAGAACCAGGAAGATGCCGGAAAGAACCGAGTGAACGACAAAGAGCACGGGAGCGGCAAAGACAAAGAGGAAGTCCATGGGCTCGGTGACACAGGAGAGCACGGCGGTGATGATCAGCGGGATGATGACAGCCTTGGTCTTATCCTTGTTCTGCTTGTAGGCAGTGAAGATAAAGGCGAGACCGATGCCGATGTAGGGCCACAGGTTGTTGAAGGTGTAGCTGTTGAAATACGTGCTATCGGAGAAGGGCTGGCCCGTCATTGCCATCTCGGCGACACGGATGGGATAGGCGCCGGCGATAACCTGATCACCCAGCGTCAGGGTGCCACCCACATCGGAGAACTGGAACGGGGTGTAGATGAGGTGGTGCAGACCGGTGGGAACGAGCAGCTTGTTGAGCATGCCGTAGATAAACAGACCGATGTTGCCCGACTCCTTAATGATGCCGGCAACGGAGGAGATGGCACCCTGAACCGGAGGCCAAACGATGCAGAAGCCAGCACCCATGATCCAGGAGATGATGATCATGATCAGGAACGGGAAGCGAACGCCCGAGAACATCGAAAGGGCAATGGGGAACTGCTTGTTCGAGTACTTGTTGAACACGGCACCGGTGATGCAACCAAGAATGATGCCGCCAAACACGCCGGTATCGAGCACCTGAATGCCCATAACGGTGCTCTGGCCGGTTCCGGTAAGACCGAGCATGCCGCTCGCTTCGGCAAGAGAGCCGGTGGCGTTGAGCACGATGTTGTTAGCCTGCAGGAACAGGAAGAACGACATCAGGGCAATCAGCGAAGCATGGCCCTTGTTCTTCTTTGCCATGGCGCCGGCGATGCCCACGCAGAACAGAATCGAGAGGTTGTTGATGATAAACATCAGCGACTGATAGACAACGGCGCCCACAAGCTGGAACGGGCCGGAGCCCAGCACGGGGACCACGGCGCAGATGGTCTTGTTGGTCAGAATGATGCCCACGATGAGCAGGATGCCGGCAACCGAGAGATACATCATCGGCTGAACGATCGACTTCGCGAACACCTCCAACGGCGCTTTGAAATTGAACTTCTTTTTTGCGGTCATAGCGGTACTCCCCTTCCTTTTCCGCAAATTGAGATAGGTGTGCCCTAGACAAGACCGTGAGCCTTGCCTTATATCAATCGATGTGTGGGCACGTTATGCCTAGAGACCAGGTTCTCCAAGCAGGTTAACAATGTGATATGCGAGATAACTCTTCTCGGCATCGGTAACGACAACGTTATAGGTAGACGCCAAGTGGTCGGCAATTGACTCCGCGCACGAGAACGCCCTCGGATACGCCGTTTCATCGATACGGAACAGCGCGTCGCCATTGACCTGCCCCGCCGCGGGATCGAGCGCTCGCTGCGCAAAAAACTGCAGATGGCGAACGAAACGCTCGTACGGCAACGAGGTGACGTCAAGGGTCGTGGCATAGTGCTCGGAAACAATCGCGAGCACGTCGCGAACAAGCTGGACCGAAACAATCAGACGGTCAGAGCGCTGCGGCATGGTGGCGTTGACGATATGCAGCGTAATAAAACCCTGCTCTTCTTCGCTCATCTGGATGCCCATATACTCCTTGATAATCTGCAGCGCACGGCCCGCAAGCGCGTACTCCTTGCGATAGAACTGCTGGATCTCGAGCAGCAGCGGGTTCTCGCAGGGAACGCCTTTGCGCTCGCGCTCCAAAGCAAGGCTGATATGGTCTGCGAGAGCAATGAGAATCTTGTCGTTGATATCAACATTGAGCTCTCGACGGAGCATCTGAACGATATCCTCGGAAATCACGAGGTTGACGGTGGGGATGGACTCCAAAAGATGTGCCAAGCGGTCAATCGTACGCGAATCCTGAGAAGTTCCCTCCTGCAGCGCATAGGTCTTTTCGACCGACGCCTCGTCGATAGCGTCGCCGGCATGGCGGCCAAAGCAGAGGCCTCGGCCGATGACGATGAGCTCGGAGCCATCGTCCGAAGTGACCATTGCGACGTTATTGTTGAAAACTCGCTTGATAACCACGGTACCCACCACAAGAATTTACTCGGAAAGCCAGACGACAGGCTCTTTAACAGCAACAGGGCCGGAAGCATGCTCACGAAGAGTCGAGTTCTCCGAGCGCTCGCACACGATAACGAAGACCGTGGGGTCGAAGCCAGCGGCGCGAACCGCGTCGAAATCGACCTCGACGAGGGGCTGGCCCGCGTCGACATGGTCACCCTGAGCAACAAGCGCATGGAAGCCCTTGCCCTCAAGTTTAACAGTGTCGATTCCGATATGCAGCATCACCTGAGCAGAGCTGTCGTCGGACATGATGCCCAGCGCGTGCTCAGTCGGAAACAGCGCCGCGACGGTGCCGGAAACAGGAGCGCACACCGTTCCCTCTTGGGGAACCACGGCAACGCCATCGCCCACGGCGCGGCTGCTAAAAGCGGGGTCATTGGTTTTTTCCAGATGAACAAGCTCGCCGGAAACGGGAGCGAGGATTTCGAACTCGGAAGATGCAGTCTTCTGCTCATCCGAACCGCCCATCAGGCGAGAAAAGAAACCCATGGTGGCATGTCCCTTCATAAATATAGCCCAACCAAAATCAAGCGAATGCGTCCATAGAGACACATCCGTTCAAAGACTTTGGTTAGGCCCACGTCCGAGGGACTCGGTAACCTTCCGCATTTCTTTTTACGGGAGCTATTGTAGACAAGCCCAAAGCCAGAACAATCATTATGACCGGTGAGCGGTATTTTTTCTTCGATAAACGGTATTTAAGCGGCACTTAGGGACGTTCCTTTTCTGCCGGCACCCAGGGACACTCCTTGCTCTGGCCCCATTGCACCAATTTCGTATGCGTTAGATGAAGAGTTCGCATTCCTTCCGCACGACGCAAACCTTGCTCAGCATCTGGGAAACAGCGGATAGCTTGTTGGGATCAAGCTTGCGAGCGCCTCGCGGACATACGGCAATGCAGCGCATGCAGGAGATGCACGCCTCGCCAGCTGCTCGCTTGGGGTCGCCCTTGTCGATAGCACAAACGGGGCACGCCGCGGCGCATGCACCGCAGGAGACGCAATCCTCTGTTGCCTCGGGTGCCATGCGGTGACCTCCGGCTTGTTTATAAGGACGATTGCCGGGAATAGAGGGCTCGGATGCATCCTCAGTCAACAGCTTTTGCTGAATTTGCTGCGCAAACTCTGCGAGCTGCGCCGCATCCTGCGCATCCGGTCGCCCAGCAGCAAACTGACGAGCAACGGAATGCTCAGCAATAGCAGAAACCGCTGCAACCACCCTAAATCCGGCGCGCTTCGCAACGTCCTCCAGTTCTACGAGCGTGTCCTCAAACGCGCGGTTTCCGTATACACAAACCAAAACAGCCCGAGCCCCGTTGCCGCGCACCATGCCCAACCGGTCAGCCACCACAGCCGGGATTCTACCGGCATACGCCGGCACAGAGATTACGGCCACGTCGTCCTCAGTCATCGAGACAGCGCTGAAATCTAGCCCGCTATCGGTCAGATCGACGGTAACGGTATTTTTGTCCAGCGCCCCGGCCACAAGGCCAGACACCTTCCGCGTTCCACCCGTCGGACTAAACACAATTTCGAATACGTCCATCGAGGCACCCTCCCCCTACGCCTGGCAACGCGTCAAGCCGTTTTCACATCCAGCCAGAGTATTCGGTACGTGGGATCCCCGTTTTGGTGCACCAAACACCCCAATGCACCCACCCTACGCTGTCTGCCTCTTCGTTTTGTATTAATTACGGTACAGATTGTATATATTTACGGGATACCGCCGTGTTCTCCTGAGGTACCCCATCCTGGCCCGTGCAAAAAACGGAGTATTCTGCAACGTGACCGCGCCAGCACCGCCGCGGGTGGGCAAAACTGTAGGGCGCCGTATCATTTTAAGTCCCGACATGGCGAGAATAACGCGTCCCTGCTCCGGAAAACGGCGAAATCTGGCTCAAAACGCTCGCTAGGGATATCCGAAGACCACCGTCGGCGACGTCGAATCATATGCAGACAACTCGAACTACAGAATACTCCAAAAAATGCACGGCGCACCCCATGGGACCCATTGCCGCATGGCAGGAAACAGGCCCACGGCATCCTCTAAATGCATTCCCGAGGAAATCACATTTGAACTAGCGATCGGATACGGCAAACAAAAAGGGCCCCGAGCGTAGTTGCTCGGGGCCCTTAGTTCGCCTCGCTCTAGCGCGCGACGCGTATGTTACTTGCGCTTGCCGCCGCCGTCACCGGGACGGCGGGAGCTGCTGCCGCGCTTGCCGCCACGGCTGTTGCCGTAGCTGCCACGGTTATCGCGACCGCCGGCACGGCCGCCACGGGAGCCGGCCTGGTTGCCGCCACGACCACCACGATAGCCGCCGCGACGCTCTTCGCGGGTATCGTCGTAGTTGCGCCAGTCATCGCGACGATCGCGGCTGGCACGCGGGTCACGACGATCGCGCGACTCGTTAGAACGACCAGCGCCGCCGCGGCCGCCATTGCTGCGAGCACCCTCGCGACGCTCGCCGCCGCGGCTACCGCGCTCTTCAAAGCGCTTGCCGCCGCGGGACTCACCGCCACGGGCGCCTCGCTCACCGCGACCCTCGCCGCCGCGACGCTCATCACGGCCACTGCGCTCATCATCACGACCGGAACGACGGCGGTCGCCCGCACCGCGCTTGCCGCCGCGCGAACCACGGCCCTCGTCCTCGCGCTCAACACGGCGACGACCGCCGCGGTCCTCGTCCTCGCGGCGACGACGATGTGCCTCGCCCTGGAACTGCTTGGCACGACGCTCGGCACGGTTGCCGCGCGGGCCCTGCTCAACAGCACCAGCGCGCTCCTCGGCAGCCGCCTCGCGAGCCACGCTCTCAACAGCCTCGTCCACGCGAGCCTGAACGCCCTCGCGCACGCGGGTCTTGCCGCCGCGCTTAGGACGGCTCGGACGCTCGCCGTCGCCGCGACGCTCGTCACGACCGCGGTTTGAACGACCGGCCACATCACCGTAATCGTCGCCGTTGCGCTTGCCGTCGCGACGCGCCTGCTCAAGCTTCTTCCTGCTCTTGGACTTGCCTCGCTTGGTCTTCTTCTTCACCTTAAAGGCCGCAGGGTCGCGCTCGGGATCAACCGCGGGCGGATTGGGGCCCACGTGCAGGTCGCCGGCCTCGTAGATGTCGGCGGTCTTGTCCATGAGCTTCTCGATCTCGTAGAACTCGTCCACGTCCTGCTCGGTCACAAACGTGATGGCCCAGCCCAGCTCGCCGGCGCGGCCCGTACGGCCAATACGGTGGATGTAGTCGGTCGGCTCGGCCGGCACGTCAAAGTTCACGACGTAGCGCACGTCGCTAATGTCGATGCCGCGGGCGAGAACATCGGTTGCCACCAGCACGTCGACGGTGCCGTCGCGGAAAGCTGAAAGCGCGCGCTCGCGCTGGGCCTGGCTACGGTTGCCGTGAATCGCGGCAGCCTTGATGCCTTTACGCTCCAGACGACGGCAGCAGCTGTCGGCGCGGTGCTTGGTGCGCATAAAGACGATGGTGCGCTCCGGGCCCTCCTTCTTGAGGAACTCGGGCAGCAGGTTGTTCTTGGCCTCGATGGACACCGGGAACACAAACTGGTCGACGGTGTCGGCGGTCGACGTGGCGGGCGCGATCTCCACGCGGGCCGGATCGCTCACCAGGTCGGTGATCTCGCCCACGGCTTCCTCGTCAAGCGTCGCCGAGAACAGAAGCGTCTGGCGCTCGGACGGCGTCTCGCGCACAATGCGGCGGACGGCGGGCAAAAAGCCCATGTCGAGCATGCGGTCGGCCTCGTCGAGCACCAGCACCTTGACCTCGTCCAGGTGGCAGGCGCCCTGCTCGATCAGATCGACCAGACGGCCCGGCGTGGCGACCAGGATATCGCAGCCGTACTTGAGTGCCGCGGTCTGCGGCTTGTAGCTCACGCCGCCCACGACGGTCACGGCAACGTGGCCCGTGACGTCGGCGATTTTGCTCGCGACCTCGTCGATCTGCTGGGCAAGCTCGCGCGTGGGGGTGATGACGAGCATCACGGGACCGCGACCGTTGCCCTCGGGCTTCTTGGCACCGCGACGGCGGTTGCGGCCGCTGCGCTCGCGCACAGGCTTGGGCGGAGCGATGTGCTCCAGGTTGTTCATGGTCGGCAGCAAAAAGGCAGCCGTCTTGCCGGTGCCGGTCTGAGCGGCGGCAAGCAGGTCGCGGCCTTCGAGCACCACAGGAATCGAACCGGCCTGCACGGGCGTCGGCGCCGTGTAGCCCAGGTTCTCGATAGCACGAAGCATCTCGTCGGAAAGGCCCAGCTCGTCAAAGGCGGGCAGGCTCTCGGTAGCGGACTCGACGGCCTGGGCAGCATTGGCCTCATCGGCGGCATCGAAGGCAGCCTGGGTCATGGCCTCACGGGTCTCGTCCAGAATCTCGGCGTCGGTGACGTCGGATACAGAATTACGCATATGTTGTTGTTCCTTATCTGCACGCGCAATGGGCACGGCATGCGGCCGCGCGGGCGTGCTTGGTAATGCGCTAATACATACAAAAACGGGTGCGCACAGAGAGGACGTTGCTCAGCACGCTGGCGATCGCTTTGGCAGCCCTATCACGCGCCGTCCAGACGCAGCAGCTCTAAGCGATGGAGCAGATTCGCCGCCGGTTAGTATACCCGTGCTTCGCATGCCCCCACGTAAACCACAGATGACGGGGCGGTCGGGGCCGATTGTCTCAATCTGTAACAGTTACGAGACAAAACCGGGTCTACACGTTACAGATTGAGACGAACTCAAACATCGCAAAACATAATCTCGATCTGTAACAGTTAGAGGTCATTTTCCCCGCTAGATGTTACAGATCGAGATGTTTGACATGAGCTGCCAACGATTGAGCAGCCACCCGCATCTGTAGCGAAATGTCATACATTCTCATCTCCACTGGACACCCCCAGGGGGTATGGGTGTATAGTATCGGCAGGTTAACAATTCAAACACTACGCCACAGAAAGGAGAAGCCATGGCTCAAGATACGTTCGACGTGGGCGGCATGACGTGCGCCGCCTGCCAGGCGCATGTGGACCGCGCCGTGAGCAAGCTCGACGGCGTCCAAAGCGTCGCGGTCAACCTGCTCGCCGGTTCCATGATGGTCGACTATGACCCCACGCAGGTCTCCCCCGACGATATCTGCACCGCTGTCGACCGCGCAGGCTACTCGGCCTCACCCGTCGATGCGGGCACCGGTGCCGCTGGCTCAAACGGCAGCGTGCAAGCCAGGTCCGGCGCCGCCCACATGGAGTCGCCCACCAAAAAATTGGAGGCCGCCGCCTCTGCCATGCGCACCCGCCTCATCGTCTCGATCGCATTCCTCATCCCGCTGTTCTACATAGGCATGGGGCACATGCTTGGTTGGCCGCTGCCCGGTGTCTTCACCGATCACACCCATAGCATGACGCTCGCCCTCACCGAGCTCGTCCTGCTCATCCCCATCATCTATGTCAACGACGCGTACTTTATCAACGGGTTTAAATCGCTCGTTCACGGCGCGCCCACCATGGACGCCCTCATCGCCGTGGGCGCCACTGCCTCCATCGCCTGGTCGCTCTACGCCATGTTCATCATGGCCGACCAATTAGCCGCGGGTCAGATCCACGAGGCCATGATGACGGGCATGGACAATCTGTATTTTGAGAGCGCGGGCACGATCCTGTCGCTGGTCACCGTGGGCAAATACCTCGAGACTCGCAGCAAGTCCAAAACCGGCGGCGCCATCGAGGCGCTGATCGACCTGGCGCCCAAGACCGCGACCGTCGTTGCCGACGACGGTACCGAAACCACCGTCGACGTCGACGCCATTCTGCCCGGCCAGGTCCTGCGCGTGCGCCCCGGAGAGTCCATCCCCGTCGATGGCGTGGTGCTCGAAGGCAGCTCGGCCGTGGACGAGAGTGCGCTCACCGGCGAGTCCATCCCCGTGGAAAAGGCCGCCGGTGACACCGTCAACGCCGCCACGGTCAACCGCACCGGATCGTTTACCTTCCGCGCCACGCGGGTGGGTGCCGAGACATCGCTCGCCAAGATCATCCAGCTCGTCGAGGACGCCAACGCCACCAAGGCGCCCATCGCCCGCATGGCCGACAAGGTCGCCGGCGTGTTCGTGCCCGTGGTGTTCGTGATCTCGGCCGTGACCTTTGCGGTATGGATGGCGCTGACCGGCAGCGTGAACGAGGCGCTCACTTCTGCCGTAGCCGTGCTGGTGATCAGTTGTCCGTGCGCGCTCGGCCTGGCCACACCCGTCGCCATTATGGTGGGCACCGGCAAGGGCGCCGAAATGGGCATTCTGTTTAAGAGCGCCGAGGCTCTAGAGAACCTGCGCAGCGTGGGCACGGTGGTGCTCGACAAGACGGGCACCGTCACCCGCGGCAAGCCGGCCGTGACCGATATCGTGGTTGGCGCACGCGCCGACGGCTCGCCCGCCATGAGCGAAAAAGCGCTGCTCAAGCTGGCCGCCGCGCTGGAGCGCTCGAGCGAGCACCCGCTGGCCGAGGCGATTATGGCCGAGTGCGAGTCGCGCGGAATCGTCGCGCGCATGGTCGAGAACTTTGCTGCCGTGCCCGGTCGTGGTGTTACGGCGCGCGAGGGGCAGAATGTCATCGCAGCCGGCAACGTGCGTCTGATGAACGAGCTGGGCGCGGAGGTGCCCGCCGGTCTTGCCGAGCAGTTCGCTGCCGAGGGCAAGACGCCGCTGTTCTTTGCCAAGAACGGCGAGCTCGTTGGTACCATCGCCGTGGCTGACGAGGTCAAAGAAACGAGTGCCGAGGCCATCGCCGCGCTGCGTTCGCTCGGCGTCGACGTGCGCATGCTCACCGGCGACAACCGCGTGACGGCCGAGGCCATCGCCCGCCGCGTGGGGCTGAGCAGCGAACAGGTCATCGCCGACGTCCTCCCCACCGACAAGGAACGCCACGTCCGCGAACTGCAAGATGCGGGCAGCAAGGTCGCCATGGTGGGCGACGGCATCAACGACTCCCCCGCCCTGGCGCGCGCCGACGTGGGCCTTGCCATCGGCACCGGCGCCGACATCGCCAAGGAGGGCGCCGACGTGGTGCTCATGCGCAGCGACCTCATGGACGTCGCCCGCGCCATCGAGCTTTCGCGCGCCACGATCCGCAACATCAAGCAGGACCTGTTCTGGGCACTGTTCTACAACGGCATCGGCATTCCGCTCGCCGCGGGCGTGTTCTTCCCGCTCACCGGATGGCAGCTCTCGCCGATGTTTGGCGCCGCGGCCATGAGCCTGTCGAGCGTGTGCGTCGTAAGCAATGCGCTGCGCCTGCGAACCTTTAAGCCTAAAGTGGCAAAATAGGCTCACTATTACGTCCATTTAGAACGGGTTTTCCAGGTGCCAGAGATTGACCTGAAAGAGGAGCGACGCGTACTTTGGTACGCGAGCGACGGCTTGAAGGTCAAGGTCGGGTGCCTGGGAAAGCCGACACAACAGAGAGGAATACCGATGCGATACACAATCAAGACTTCCGGCCTCATGTGCGGCCACTGCGACGCCACCGTCGAGACGGCGTTGCTCAACGTTGCCGGCGTGACCGACGCCGATGCCGATCACGAGACTCAGACCGTACAGGTGGAGTGCGCCGACACCGTGACCGCTGAGCAGCTCGCTGCCGCCGTCGAAGACGCCGGTGAGAAATTCCATGCCCTGTCCGTAACCGCCGCGTAACGCCCCGCACGTCCCCCCCCCCGACCAGAAACGAGAACCCGCCATGATGGCAGACCATAAATCGGTGACCCGCATGCTCAAGACGGCACGCGGTCAGATCGACGGCATCCTGCGGATGGTCGATGAGGACCGCTACTGCGTCGATATTTCTACGCAGCTCATGGCCACACAGGCGCTCCTCGCGCGCATCAACGCCGACGTGCTAAAGGCGCATATCGAAGGCTGCGTGACTTCGGCAATCGAATCGGGCGACGAAGACCTCAAGGCCGCCAAGCTCGCCGAGATCGAACGCGTCGTCGACAAGCTCTCCAAGTAATTGGGGCATTGGGGACGGACTGCTTTGCACCTTCTTGGTGCATCGGGGACAGGTATGTTTGCACCACCTTGGTGCAGATTGACCTGTCCCCCTTGCTCTAAATCGGGTATAAAGGCGTGCAGCATATCGAACGAAAGGCAATTTGCATGAATGACTTTATGAAGGGCCGCAATGGCGCCGATGAGCTCACCATCGTTATGGGCTTTGTCGGCATCGTCATCGCGATGATCGGATCGATAGCCCATATCCAGTGGCTCAGCTGGATTGCCATCGCCGTAATCGTGATTGGCGTGCTGCGCGGCCTGTCCAAAAACATCGACGCACGTCGCAAGGAAAACGCGGCCTTTGTCGCCGCGACCGCTAACGTCCCCGGCCTGGGCAAGTTCGTAGCGAGCTTGGGTAGCGGCGCCGCGGCTGCCAACGCCTCGCGCACGGCCGGTACCAGCAAGGAAGACTTTGAGCGTGCCAAGCGCACGGCCAAGAAGATGTGGAAGGGTCGCAAGACCACAGCATACCTCAAGTGCCCCAACTGCGGCCAGATGCTCTCCGTCCCCAAGGGCAAAGGCAAGATCCGCGTCACCTGCCCCAAGTGCCACGCCAAGATGGAAACCCGCTCCTAACGCCCGCACGCGGGACAAATTAATCAGGTTTGTTTGTCCCAAATCTTAAGTATTTGTTCGATAAAAAAGCCGAGGCCTCGTGTTGAGACCTCAGCTTTTTGCATGCGGCAACGGAGCTGCCCCTTTGTCACATCTACGCCACACCGTCGCGGGCCAGCTCCTCAGCCAGCGCTTCGGCAGGCATGGCCATAATCGCGTCGAGCTCGGCGTCCACCTCGGGAATACGCTTCACCTTGAGCTTGCGTACCAAATCACCGCGACACATCACATGCGTCGGCTCACGCAGAGTGCACAGGTCATCGAGCGGATTCTTGCGCGTCACCAGGATATCGGCGGCCTTGCCGCACTCGATCGTACCGGTCTCGCCGCCCAGCCCCAGCAGCTCGGCGTTGACTTGCGTAGCCGTATGCAGCGCGAAGGCGTTGCTCACACCGACATACTTGGCAAAATAGGCCACCTCACGCCACATGTCGTACTGCGTCACGAACGGGCAGCTTGAGTCCGTGCCCAGGCCCACCTTAATGCCAGCTTCCAGCGCGGCACGGGCGCTCTCGATGATGCCCGAGCACACGATGTCGCCGTTCTTCTTTTGTGTATCGGTCGAATGGGTCTTTTCCGGGTCGAGCAATACAAACGGCAGCGCCGGGCTGATCGTGCAGGTCACGCTCGGCGCGCGTCCCTCGAGCTGTGTGCCCGCGGCGCCGCGATACAGCTCCAGGATCTCGGGCGTCATCGGGGCACCGTGCTCGATCGTGTCGACCCCGGCCTCAAGCGCGGCCTTCACGCCCTCGGTGCTCTCGACATGAGCCATAACCGGCAGGCCCACCTCGTGCGCCGCCTTGCACGCCGCCGCGGCAACATCGATCGGCATGCGCAGCACGCCCGGCTCGCCAACTTCGGTCGCGTCGAACACGCCACCCGTCACGAACAACTTGATGACGTCGGCACCACGAGCGTACAAGTCGCGCACCTGTTCGGCCGCCTCGTCGGGCGTATTGGCGACCTGCGCGAACAGCCCCGCGCCGTGGCCACCCGGCACTGTAACGCCCGTTCCCGGCGCTACCAGACGCGGACCCTGATACTTGCCGGCATCGATAGCATCGCGCACGGCGATGTCGGCAAACAGCGGGTCACCCGCACCGCGCACCGTAGTCACGCCGCTTGCCAGCTGCTGTTGGGCGCTGCCTTTGAGGATGTGGCGAACGATGGCGCGGCCCACGGGATTGTCGAGCTTCTTCATCAGCGCGCCCGCATCACCCGCCGAGACCGGCTTGCCCGAACCGCACAGATGCACGTGCATATTGATGAGGCCCGGCATGAGATACGCCCCTGCCAGGTCGATGACCTCGGCCCCCGCTGGAGCTTGGGCCACAGCGCTCGGTCCCATCCAGGTGATGATGCCACGCTCGACGACCACGGCCATATCGGGCTGCGGCTCCATATGCTCCGAACCATCCAGAACGGTCGCATTGATAAACAATGTGGGACGATCGGCAGATGCCATATCGAGCTCCTCCCTCACGATTAACTTGAACATTTGTCCATTATCACCCAATGCAGCGACCTAAAGTCGAGCATATCGGTTAACGGAGGGACGAGAGAGATGTGAGGGCAAACGGAGACAGCGTGGCGATACTTCGGCCGTGCTGACGAAACACCTCAATCTGTAACAGTTAGGCCGCCCCCCCAGGCCGTTAAACGTTACACATCGAGACTTATCAGCAGCTCCTACTCCCACTCCTGCTCGTAGATGTTGAGCGACTTTACGTACCGCCCCTGGGCGCCCATGATGTCGCGGACCAGACGCAAGAAGAAGCTGATGCACGAGGTGTCAAAGCCGTCCTGCAGGTCCTCCGGATGCACCGCACCCGGCCCATCGACCGCCGTATCGCTCAGCCGCGCGATGTCATACAGGTAGAGCTGTCCCGCCGTAAGCCAGACATCGTCGACGCAGGCGAGGCGCACCGCAATCGCGCCGTCACTCCAGTGCTCCTTCTGCACGATATGCGGATCGTAGACATCAAAGCGATGATCGGTGCGTGTGTCCTTCAGCGCAACCATGCCGTTCGCAGGATCCTTGTCCAAAATGCCAAAGCGCGAGAAATACTGCGTGTCGCGTACCTGCTCGAGCCGCTTGAGCGAGGCAGGCGAAAGCGATGCCGGCGGCTCGTCAACATACAGCTCGAGCAGCGTCTTGCCATGGCGATAGGGGCGCTCGAAGAGCAGCCAATCGGTAAATGCCATGTTGTAGGCCATGATTTCGTTTTGCGAAGGCTCGGTGCAATAGCTGAGCCACGGGTCGACAATGATCTCGAACTGTTCGCGCGCCGGCTCCAAAAACTGGAACTTCCGCAGCATCCAAAAATGGGCCATGTCGGCAATATCGTTGCCGACGGCTTCGGCTAGCTCTGCTCGGTCAAAAGCGTGGTCAGTCATGGCATCCTCCTCAAACTGATGGACCTCAATTTGAGCTTACGAGGAAGGTGGGCAGCCACGACCAGCGCGGGCAAAATAGGCCTCCGACTGCAAACCAGATACTGACCAAACACTTGACGAAAAGCTTGATCGAAAATGCGCACCGCAACAAAACCGCAGGTAGACATAGACGGCCAACCCGCCCTTTTGAGCCAGATGCCCGCAGCCACCACAGAAACAACAGGTGACCACAGCCCGAGAAGTCGACAAATGAACATCCGTACGTCGACAAACGAGCAAACTGCTCGCAAATCCGCAAGGAGTGTCCCCGAGTGCCGACAGAAAAGGAACGTCCCTAACTGCCGGCACTTAGGCGGCACTTAGGGACGTTCCTTTTAATATGAGCAGGACATTGTCAAGAGGCAAAATCGGGCCTGGCCCCAACGATATGGGGTCAGGCCCTCTCCCTATATCAACCCGTCCGCGGCGACCTCGGCGTGTCTTACCGACGCTCGTCTTTGCAGTTTAATATCCGCCCGTGGCGATCTCTCGCTGGGCAATCCGTTGCTACGGCTGAGGCTTCTACGTCGAACCGACAGTCTGTGCACGCGTGTGGCGCCCTGGGCGCTCGCAGAAAAGGGACCTGAGGTTCGCCTCAACGGCTTCGGATCGAACCGCTTCCGGGGTGACTGGCTTATGTGCGGGGGACCGCCCCCTACGCCTCCTCGGCCATGAGGCCGACCGCCCACACCCAGCAGGCGAGCTCGCGCGCCGTGGCGACGTTCGCCTTGTTGCCGTGGACCCCGCGCGCGAGCAGCGCCTCCCGCCTCTCGACCAGCCTCCGCACGCCCTTGGCGGCATGCCTCCGGGCGCCCCGGTCCGGGGCCTGGCCCTTGGCGAGGTCCTTCGGCCGCCCCGAGCACGTCAGGTAGTGCCACGCGGCCTCGACCAGCGTCTTCCTCAGGTGCTTGTTGCCGGCCTTGGTGATCGCGCCCCTGTGGTCGCTCTCCCCGCTGGAGTGCTCGGAGGGCGTCAGGCCGACCCACGCCGCGAACGAGCGGGCGTTCCTGAACCTCGAGAACTCGCCGGCCTCGAACACGAGGTCGGCGGCGGACGCGGTGTCTACGCCCTTGAGGCAGCGGAGGGAGTCGACCCTCTTCCTCCACCTGGGCTTGCGGGCCTCGGCCTCGACGAGCCCCTCGAGCCTCGCCTTCTCCTCCGCCGCCCGCCTGACCGCGTCGACGTAGTAGGCGAGCGCGTCGTTGTCGGCCCTCTCCGCGAACCTTATCGACTCGATCCAGGACCAGTGCGCCCGGGTCCAGTTGCCCTTCCTGCGGCCGGTGGGCGTCCTCTCGTCGAAGGCGAGCCCGTGCCTGAGCAGGAACTTGGAGAGCCGCTGCTTCGAGCGCGAGAGGTCGTCCCTCGCGTCCTCGAGCGCCCTGGTCAGGTCGCGGGCGGCCTCGCACTCGTCGTCGGGGACCCACACCTCGACCACGTTGCCGACCGACAGCATGCGGGCGAGGAACTCGGCGTCGTTGCGGTCGTTCTTCCTGCGCCTGTCCGCGCTGGGCTTGATCATCTTCGAGACGGCGCCGACCACGCAGTCGACCCCCAGGCCGGAGAGCCTCTTCTGCAGGTCGAAGCCCGTGACCCCGGACTCGTACACGCACCTGGCCCTGGGGTCCACGGAGCGGACCCACTCCGCGACGGCGCCGGCGTCGTAGCCGAAGGTCGCGGCACGTACCTCCCCGGTCATGACGTCGAGGGAGACGGCCTTTATCGAGCGGGCGTGGACGTCGAGGCCGATGAAGGTGGTAGTATCGAGCATGGGAGCCCCTTCCATGAATGCGGCGTGGCCGCCGCGGCTGAATTAGACACTCACCATTGTCGGCCTAATCCGCGGTCTTTCATGCAGCAGGGGCTCTCAATGTTTTATGTCCTGCTCATATCGTCTGTGCCGGCCGTTGGGGACAGCCCTTGACGATTCAGCTGTGGGCAGCAGCCTTACAGCGCCAGCGCCTCGGCAACCTCGGCAGCGCAGGCCAGGGAGTCCGCCATGGCGCTCACCACGAGCGAGCTGCCGTTGCGGGCGTCGCCGGCCACATACACCGGCGCGGCATCCGCGGCGACACCCTCCGCGCGAGCCGCAAGGTGCGAACCCTCGGAAGCCATCACGGGCAGCGGGCGGCCCGCCGTGGCAACAGGCACGCCGACAGCTTCGAACACGCTGTGCTCCGGACCCGTAAAGCCGCAGGCGATCAGCACCAGCTGGGCCGGCACCTCGTGCTCGGAGCCCGCAATGCGTTCGGGCTTGCCGGCCGACCAATCCAGGTCGACCACGCGCAGGCCCGCTGCCGCGCCCTTCTTGTCCAGCAGCACCTCGAGCGTATCCACGCCCCAAGCACGCATCTCGCCGCCCATGGCAGCGATGGCCTCCTGCTGACCGTAGTCGGTCTTCTTAACGTTGGGCCACTGCGGCCAAGGATTGCTCGGCGCGCGCTTATCGGGCGCAGCCGGCAAGAACTCAAACTGGCGCACGCTGCGCGCGCCCTGGCGCACCGCGGTACCCACGCAGTCGTTGCCGGTATCGCCGCCGCCAATGACCACAACGTCCAGGCCGCGCGCGTTCACCGCGGGCTCACCGCCATCGAGCACCGAGACGGTCGAAGCCGTCAGGTAGTCCACCGCGTACACCACGCCCGGAGCATCCACGTTCGCAGCCGAAAGACCGCGGGGCGCACGAGCGCCGGCAGCCACCACGACGGCGTCAAAGCCATTGAGCTCGGCCGCTACCGCAGGGTTCGTAACGTCAGCGCCCAGCTCAAAGACAATACCCAGCTCGCGCATAAGTGCCACGCGACGCTCGACCACAGACTTCTCGAGCTTCATGTTGGGAATGCCGTACATGAGCAGGCCGCCCGGGCGGTCGTCACGCTCAAACACCGTCACGCGGGCGCCACGACGCGCAAGCTCCCATGCTGCCACCAGACCAGCAGGACCGGAACCCACCACGGCAACCGTGGGCGCGCCCTCCCCCGCCGGCTCAAATCGACGTGGACCGCCATTCGCCCACTCATGGTCGCTGATCGCGCGCTCGTTATCGTGAATCGTCGTGGGCTGGCCGTCGACCGATCCCAAGTTACACGCGGCCTCGCACAGCGCCGGGCACACGCGACTCGTGAACTCGGGCATGGGCGAGGTGAGCGACAGGCGCTCGGCAGCCTCGTCCCAACGGCCGCGGTACACCAGCTCGTTCCACTCGGGAATCAGGTTATGCAGCGGGCAGCCGCTCGGGCGTGCCTTGCCAAAGCTCGCGCCCATTTGGCAAAACGCCACGCCGCACATCATGCAGCGGCTCGCCTGGGCGCGACGCGCATCGTCGTCGAGCTCCACGTACAGCGGATCGAAATCGCGGCTGCGCTCCTCCACAGGGCGCAGCTCGTGGGTCACGCGATCGATATCAAGAAAAGCACCGGGCTTACCCATGGCACTTACGCCTCCTTCTTGGTCGAAGCAACAGGGCTGGCAGCCACGGACGCAGCGCTCGCAGCACCGCCCGCGACATCGAAGCGAGCGACATCCGCGGCACTCGCACGACCGGTCACAATGTCAAACGCCAACTCCTCTGCCTGCGCATGCGACTTGCCCACGGCCTCGCCCGCGGCGACAATCGCCAGCACGCGCTCGTACTCGGTCGGAATGACCTTCACAAAGTGCTTGCTCATCGTCTCAAAGCTGTAGAGCAGCTTAATGCCGCGCGGGCTCTGCGTCGCGTCCACGTGTTCCTGGATGAGCGCGCGAATCTGCGCCAGCTCGCCGGCCGTCGGGGCCTTGAGCTCAACGCTCTCGTGGTTCACACGGGCATCGAGCGTGCCGTACTGGTCAAAGACATAGGCCACACCGCCCGTCATACCGGCGGCGAAGTTCTGCCCGACCTCACCCAGGATGAGCGCCAGACCACCCGTCATGTACTCGCAGCCATGGTTGCCGCAGCCCTCGACCACCACGGTGGCGCCGGAGTTGCGCACGCCAAAGCGCTGGCCGGCCAGGCCGTTAATGAAGCCGCGGCCGCTCGTAGCACCAAAGAACGCAACGTTGCCCACGATGATGTTCTCGTCGAACTTGTAAGTCGCATGCGGGTTGGGGCGCACCGACACCTCGCCGCCCGAAAGGCCCTTGCCAAAGTAGTCGTTGGCGTCACCGCACACGTTGAGCGTAATGCCACGCGGCAGGAAGGCACCAAAGCTCTGACCGGCCGAACCATCGCAATCGATGGTGATGGAACCGGCGGGCAGGCCCTCGGGATGCGCCTTGGTCACCGCGTTGCCCAGAATAGTGCCCACGCAGCGGTTGACGTTGGCGATATCGGCGCGGAAGCGAATCGGACGCAGGTGCGCACGGGCATCGGCCGTATAGGGCACGAACAACGTGGAGTCGAGCGTCTTGTCGAGCTCGCTGTCCGCGGCCATCTGCGGCAGGAAGTGGCGACCGTCGGCACCCGGAATATGGGCACCGAACTCGCAGGTCGCACTCACCAGCACGGGCGACAGATCGAGCAGATTGGCCTTGCGGTTGCCCGGGACCTCGATCTGACGCAAGCACTCGGGATGGCCGACCATCTCGTCGACGGTGCGGAAGCCCAGGCTCGCCATGACCTCGCGCAGCTGCTCGGCAACAAAGAGCATAAAGTGATCGACGTGCTCGGGCTTGCCGCGGAAGCCGCGACGCAGGCGGCAGTTTTGCGTAGCGATGCCGGCCGGGCAGGTGTCCTGCTGGCAGTCGCGCTGCATGAGGCAACCCATGGAGATGAGCGGCATGGTCGCAAAACCAAACTCCTCGGCACCCAGCAGGCAGGCGACAGCGACGTCGGTGCCGTCCATGAGCTTGCCGTCGGCCTCGAGCACCACGCGGGAGCGCAGGCCGTTTTGCAGCAACGTCTGCTGAGCCTCGGCAAGGCCGAGCTCCAGCGGCAGGCCGGCGTGCCAAATGGAATCGCGCGCCGCGGCACCCGAGCCGCCATTGTGGCCGCTGATCAAGATCTTGTCGGCAGCGCCCTTGGCCACGCCGGTAGCAATGGTGCCGACGCCGGCCTCGCTGACCAGCTTGACCGACACGCGCGCACCGGGGTTGGCGTTCTTAAGATCGAAGATCAGCTCTGCCAGGTCCTCGATGGAGTAGATGTCGTGGTGCGGCGGAGGCGAGATCAGGCCAATGCCGGGCGTGGACTGACGGACCTCGGCGATCCAGGGATAGACCTTCTTGCCGGGTAGGTGGCCGCCCTCACCGGGCTTGGCGCCCTGGGCCATCTTGATCTGAATCTCAAAGGCGCTGCAAAGATAGCGGCTCGTCACGCCAAAGCGTGCGCTTGCCACCTGCTTGATCGCGGAGTTCTTGGAGTCGCCGTTGGCCAGCGGGGTCTCGCGACGCGGGTCCTCGCCGCCCTCGCCCGAGTTGGAACGGCCATGCAGGCGGTTCATGGCGATGGCCATGCACTCGTGCGCCTCTTTGCTGATGGAGCCGTACGACATGGCGCCGGTGTTAAAGCGGCGGACGATGTTGAGCGCGGGCTCCACCTCGTCGAGCGCCACCGGGGTGCGGCCGCTGGCATCAAAGTCGAGCAAGTCGCGCAGGCGCACGGCACGGCCGGTGCGGTGCAGGCGGGCGCTGTACTCCTTAAAGGTGTCGTAGCTGTCCTCGCGGCAGGCGGTCTGCAGCAGGTAGACGGTATGGGGGTCGATCAGGTGATCCTCACCACCGAACGGGCGCCACTTGGTCAGGCCCAGTGTGGGCAACTGATCGGGAGCCGGGCTCTTAAGAATGGCGAGCGCGGCGTCATAGCGCTCATTCTGCTCGCGCTCGACGTCTTCGACACCCATGCCGCCCACGCGGCTCACCGTGCCGGCAAAGTACGCGTTGACGAACTCCGGCGTAAAGCCCACAGCCTCGAAGATCTGCGCCGAATGGTAGCTCTGCACCGTGGAGATGCCCATCTTGGACATGATGGAGACGATGCCCGCCGTCGCGGCTTTGTTGTAATTGGCGATGCCCTGCTCGGCCGCCACGTCCAGATCGCCGTGCGCCGCCAAGTCGCGAATGCACGCATGCGCGTTGTACGGATAGATGCCGCTCGCGGAGTAGCCCACCAGCGCCGCAAAGTCGTGCGGAGACACGGCATCGCCGCACTCCACCACGATGTCGGCAAAGGTGCGCACGCCAGCGCGGATCAGATGGTTGTGCACGCAGCCCACGGCGAGCAGCGACGGCACGGGCACCTCGCCCGCAGCGGCACGATCGCTCAACACCACGATGTTCACGCCGTCGCGGACCGCAGCCTCAACGTCCTCGGCAAGCTGCTTGAGCGCAGCCTGCAGTGCGCCCTCGCCGGCGTCGCGGCGGTAGACGGCACGGAAGCGGCGAGTCTTAAAGCCCACGCGGTCGATGGCGCAAATGCGGTCAAACTCCTCCTCGTTGAGCAACGGGCGCTCCAAACGCACCAGCTGGCAGGCCGTGCGGGAATCCTCGAGCAGGTTGCCGTGGTTGCCCAGGTAGAGCGTGGTCGAGGTGACCATATGCTCGCGTAGGGCGTCGATTGGCGGGTTCGTGACCTGGGCGAACAACTGATAGAAGTAGTCAAAGAACGAGCGCGTCTTCTTGGACAGGCAGGCCAGCGGCGCATCGATGCCCATCGAAGCGAGCGGCGCCTTGCCCTGCCGGGCCATGGGACGCACGACCTCGTCAACATCGTCCCAGCGATACCCGAGCTTGGCCATGCGCACGGCCGAGGACACCTCGGCATCCTCGGCGGGCGCGGGCGCGGCGGGCATGGGGGCGTGCCGACAGGGGGGATGTGCGGGTGCGGTGTTGGCTTGCGGCCGGGTGCGGTCTGGCGCGCGCTTTCGGCCGGTGCGGGTGTGGTGGACGCTTTTGGCTGGCGCGTTGTGGCGGCCGTGCGGTGCGGGACGCGGGTGCAGCGCAGGGCGCGCTGGCTGGCTTTCTTTCCGAGAGAAAAAATGCTTGACAAGTTATGCAAAAGCATACTAAACTGGAAACAGGGGATCACGCAGGCGGCGGCCGGAGACGGACTTCGGCATCGCCCGCACCGCCGGTCATGCAGCGCGCATCCCACGTCCACCTCATCCGTCGCGGCGACTTCGGTCATGCGCTGCGCGTTCGACGCGCGCCTTTCCGGCGCTGCCCTCCGCAAAACGGAGACGAAAAACTCCGCCCCGCATCGAACCGATGCTGGGCGGAGTTTTGTGACAGCAGCCGCGCAGGCGCGGCTGCCTTTTCGCTGGCTATCCTGCGCGGCTGCCTTTTCGCAGCCGTTCCTATGTGCCTGCGGCCACCGTGCAGCCTTTCTCACGCGGCCTTCGCGGTCTTGCCCGCGCGCCACGCCTCGAACCGGATGCGCATATGGTCGTTCAGGCGGCAGAACGCCTTCATCACCGGCCACGACAGCAGGCCGAACACGATGAGGATGAGCGCGCTCTGCAGATTGAGCTCCTGCAGGCTGAAGAGCGTCGGGAAGCCGAAATACGCGATCACGAACAGCACGCCGAGCACGACGATCATCACCTTGCGGATGGTGTTGTACGGCTGGCACGTGCGGTGCACCATCATGAGGCCAACAATGCCCATGACGCCGGTGCAGATCGTGATCATGGCCGTGTCGTCGAGCTGGAAGGCAATATAAAACAGCAGAATGCCCACGACCATCGCCAGATCCGTCATCGCGGCCGGCAGCGCGCGGAAGAGCACGTTGCGCAGGAATTTTCCCTTGACGAGGCTCTCGTTCGGCTCCATGGCGAGGATGAACGACGGGATGCCGATGGTCACGGCGCTCACGAGCGTGAGCTGCGCGGGGCTGAACGGGTACGGCAGCGTGGCAAAGAGCGTGAAAAACGCGAGGCAGAACGAGAAAATGTTCTTGACCAGATACAGCGAGGCGCTGCGCTCGATGTTGTTGATGACGCGGCGGCCCTCCGCCACGACCGACGGCATGGAGGCAAAGTTCGAGTCGAGCAGCACGATGTGCGACACCTGACACGCCACGTCGCTGCCCGAGGCCATGGCGATGGAGCAGTCGGCCTCCTTGAGCGCGAGCACGTCGTTGACGCCGTCGCCCGTCATGGCCACGGTGTGGCCGTCGGCCTTGAGCGCCTGCACGAGGCTGCGCTTCTGCGCGGGGGTCACGCGGCCGAAGACCGTGTACTTGCCCGCCGCGTCGCGGATGGCTTCCTCGGTCGTGAGCGTGCGCGCGTCGACGAAGCGGTCGGCGTTTTCGATGCCGGCGCGCTTGGCCACCTCGGACACCGTGCGCGCATTGTCGCCGGAGATGACCTTCACGGCCACGCCCTGGCTGGCAAAGTAGCCGAACGTCTCCGGCGCTTCGGCGCGGATCTTGTTCGAGAGCAGGATCAGCGCGATGGGCAGAAAGCCGGCGCTGAGCGTCTCGTCCGTGAGCGCGCCGTCATACATGCCCAGCAGCAGCACGCGGCAGCCCTTGGCGGAGTAGCCCTCGATCTGCTCCTGATACGGGTTCTCGCGCCCGGCGAGCAGCACGTCCGGCGCGCCGAGCAGGTACGTCTCCTCAGTGTGGAACGACACGCCGCCGTATTTCTTCGCCGACGAGAACGGCAGCGTCGCCGTCGCGTCCTGCGTCTTTTCGCCCGTGAAGTAGCGCCGCAGCGCGGCCATCGTGTCGTTGTCGGCCTGCATGGCGTAGACGTAGTCGGCCATGATCATGCGGATGTCCTCGAGCGTGAAGCGGTCGTCGCACAGGGGGCAGACGTCCTCGACAATCATCTTGTTTTCCGTCACCGTGCCGGTCTTGTCCACGCACAGCGTGTCCACGCGCGCGAGCGTCTCGATGCAGCCGAGCTCGTGCACGAGGGTCTTGCGCTGGGCCAGACGCACGACGCCGGCCACGAGCGCGAGGCTGGTGAGCAGATACAGCCCCTCGGGGATCATGCCGATGATCGAGCCGACCGTGCTCGTCACGGCGATGGGCACGGCGCGGCCGAGCCACACGTATTCCTTGACGAACATCACCACGCCGAGCGGGATGACGAGGATGCCGATCCACTTGACGAGGTTTTGCAGCGAGCGCATCATCTCCGACTGCTGCGGCTTCTTGGCGCGCTTGGCTTCCTGCGTCAGGCGCGAGACATAGGAGTCCGCGCCGACGTCCGTCAGCTGCGCGCGGCACATGCCGCTGACGACGAAGCTGCCCGACAGGAGCTTGTCGCCGGGGTTTTTCTTAATTTCGTCCGACTCGCCCGTGATGAGCGCCTCGTTGACGTAGCAGCTATCTTGCGCGACGACGGCGTCGGCATAGATCTGGTTGCCGGCGGCGAAGACGACGATGTCGTCGCGCACGAGCTGCGCGGTGTCCACGGTCACGCGCCTGCCGTCGCGCACGGCGACGGCCTTGGGCGAGGCGAGGATGCTCAGCTTGTCGAGCGTTTTCTTCGAGCGGATCTCCTGAATGATGCCGATGGCGGTGTTGACGATGATGACGCCCATGAACGTCAGGTTCAGCCACTGCTGCACCGCGATCACGCAC
The DNA here is from genome assembly GCA_900550965.1 of uncultured Collinsella sp. GTDB lineage: Bacteria > Actinomycetota > Coriobacteriia > Coriobacteriales > Coriobacteriaceae > Collinsella. Next base: position 31,135 of record URUC01000011.1, read on the forward strand.
AGCGCCAGCAGGAAAAACAGCATATTAAAATAGGTAAAGATATTGCTCAGGACGATCTGCTTGACGGTCTTGCCCGGCGGGTCGACGGGCGCGTTCGTCCAGCCGGCGTCCGCGCGCTCGCGCACCTGCGCGCTCGTCAGGCCCTGCTGCGGGTCGGGGTGCGCGACGGGCACGTCCCGCCGCTCCGGCGTCTCGGGCGCGGGCGCGCGCCGGTCTTTGATTTTTTCGATCAGATTGGCCAAAGGTCTGCCTCCAATGTGATAACACCAAATATACCGAATATTATAGCGTCTCGCGCGG
>URUC01000012.1 GCA_900550965.1 uncultured Collinsella sp.
GGCGTTCTCACCTTTGCTCGCTGCAAGTTCCGCACGAGCCGAAGAGCACTTAATGTGCTCTTCGTGCGAGCAGGACTATCCGCAGCAGCGAGTAAAGGTGAGAACGCCCCGCCCCAACCCAGCTAACAAAGGAGCTGATATGTGCGATTGCACAGATCATAAGGACGAGATCCCTGCCTACGACGCACAGGCCATTGAGTCCAAGTGGATGAAGGCGTGGGAGGACTCCAACCTCTTTGCCGTCGACACCGACGAAAGTAAGCCCAAGAAGTACGTGCTCGAGATGTTCCCGTATCCGTCGGGCGACCTGCACATGGGCCACGCGCGCAACTATACCATCGGCGATGCCATGGCCCGTCAGGCCCGCATGCGCGGCTACGATGTGCTGCACCCCATCGGCTTTGACGCCTTTGGCCTGCCTGCAGAGAACGCCGCTATCAAGCACAACACGCAGGCTGCTGCCTGGACGTACAAGAACATGGACCAGGCGCTCGCCACGATGAAGCGTATGGGCTTTTCCTACGATCTGGATCGCATGGTCAAGACCTGCAGCCCCGATTATTACCGCTGGGGCCAGTGGATCTTTGAGAAGTTGTGGGAAAAGGGCCTGGTCTACCGTAAGAAGAACCCGGTCAACTGGTGCCCCACCTGCAAGACCGTTCTGGCCAACGAGCAGGTCACCGAGGGCAAGTGTTGGCGCTGCGGCACCGAGCCCGAGAAGCGCGATCTGGAGCAGTGGTACTTCAAGATCACCGAGTACTCCCAAGAGCTACTCGACGATCTGGAGAAGCTCCCCGGCTGGCCCGAGCGCGTCAAGCAGATGCAGGCCAACTGGATCGGTCGCTCCGAGGGCGCCGAGGTCGACTTTACCCTGTGCGACAAGGATGGCGAGCCCATCGAGGGCGACGAGGGCAAGATCACCGTCTTCACCACGCGTGCCGATACGCTCTTCGGTGTCTCCTTCTTTGTCCTGGCCCCCGAGTACGCTCGTCTGCACGAGCTCGTCGAGGGCACGGAGTACGAGGAGGCCGTGACCAAGATCCTCGAGGACTCCAAGCATATCTCCGCCGTCGAGCGTGCCCAGGGCACCCTCGAGAAGCACGGTGCCTTTACCGGCCGCTACGTGGTGAACCCGGTCAACGGCGAGAAGGTCCCCGTGTGGGTTGCCGACTACGTCGTGGCCGACTACGGCACCGGCGCCGTCATGGCCGTTCCCTGCGGCGACCAGCGCGACTTTGAGTTCGCCCGCAAGTACGACCTGCCGATCGTGCCGATCATCCTGGACGATGACGACCGTGCTGCCGTCGAGGCCAACGGCGAGACCATCGATACCTTCCATGCCGAGACCGTCGACTGGGATTGCGCCCACGCTGCCGAGGGCACGCTCGTCCAGTCCGGCAAGTACACCGGAATGCGCGGTGGCAAGCACTCCGAGGGCGAAGCTGCAATCGTGGCCGACCTCGAGGCCATGGGCTGCGGTCGTCGCAAGGTCGAGTTCCGTCTGCGCGACTGGCTCATCAGCCGCCAGCGCTATTGGGGCAACCCCATCCCGGCTATCCACTGCGAGCACTGCGGCATCGTGCCCGTGCCCGAGGATCAGCTGCCGGTGACGCTGCCCGAGAACCTGGACCTGGGTGCCGGCGAGACCCTCGCCGAGTGCAAGGAGTTCTACGAGACCACCTGCCCGGTCTGCGGCCGCCCGGCCAAGCGCGAGACCGATACCATGGACACCTTCACCTGCTCCAGCTGGTATTACCTGCGCTATACCGACCCGCACAACACCGAGCTGCCCTTCTCCAAGGAAGCCGCCGACCGTTGGATGCCCGTCGATAACTACATCGGCGGCATCGAGCACGCCATTCTGCACCTGCTCTACAGCCGTTTCTTTACCAAGGCACTGCGCGACCTGGGTCTGCTGAGTGTGGACGAGCCCTTCACTAACCTGCTGTGCCAGGGCATGGTCAAGGACGAGAACGGCGACACCATGTCCAAGTCCAAGGGCAACGTCGTGCCCCCGAGCTCGGTTATCGAGCCCTACGGCGCCGACACCATGCGTTTGGCGATTCTGTTTATCGCCCCGCCCGAGAAGGACTTCGACTGGGACCCCAAGGCCGTCGAGGGTGCCAACCGCTTTATCAAGCGCGCCTGGCGTATCGTGTGGCAGCTTGTCCAGTTCGGCGACGCCAGCGTGGCCTTCGACAAGTCCGCGCTCGATGAGGTCGCGATGAAACTCTATCGCGAGCGTCACCGCACCATCGCCAAGTGCACCGAGGACTTCGATCGCGGCCAGTTTAACACCGCCATCTCGGCCGTCATGGAGCTCGTCAACGCGGCGAGCGCCTACCTCAACGCCACCGAGGGTACCGCCCGCGACAAGGCGCTGTGCTACGGCGTGGCTAAGGATATCGTGAGCGTCCTTGCCCCCATCTGCCCGTTCTGGGCCGACGAGCTGTGGCACGAGGCACTCGGCTGCGAGGGCAACGCCTACACCGCCGCCTGGCCCGAGTTCGACCTGGCCGAGTCCGTTGAGGACACGGTGCAGATCGTGGTCCAGGTGCTCGGCAAGGTCCGCGGTCGCGTCGACGTTGCCCGCGATGCCTCCAATGAGGATATGCAGGCTGCCGCCGAGGCCGCCGTCGCCAAGTGGCTCGAGGGCAAGACGGTCGTCAAGGCCATCTGCGTGCCCGGCAAGCTGGTCAACCTGGTGGTCAAGTAAGCACTGCGTGCTTAACTGACGCATAAAATACGGGGGGGCGATCCGGCTGGGTTGCCCCCCGTTTTGTTTTGTCTGCCCAAAGCGCCTGCGGTCAATTGTCCTATTCTTGTGGAGAAGCTGTGCGCACGCTGACCTGCAGATTCGTACTGTGCTTGCACGTTTTCGCAGCTATTGCTATAGTTTGCTTGCAAATGAAGTTGTAATTGAAAGAAGTGGGGTTTCGGCCCCGCTTCTTTTTTGTATGGATGGAGGTGCCGCAATGGTCAAGACTAAGACCGAGCAGGCGATCATCGATGCGCTCGAGGCCGTCGCTCCCCAGCACGATGTCGACATCGTCGACGTCGAGCTCGTGGGTGCCACCAAGGCCCCCTGCGTGCGCGTGCGTATCGAGGGTGCCGAGGGTCAGAGCCTGTCGCTCAACGACGTCACGGCCAATACCAAGTGGATCGGCGACGTGATTGAGGAGCTCGACCCCATCTCTTCGAGCTATACGCTCGAGGTATCGAGCCCGGGTATGGCGCGCCCGCTGCGCCGTCCGCGCGACTTTGCCCGCTTTGTGGGCGAGGACTGCGAGCTCACCTCCACCGCCACCGAGGGCCGTCGCAAGTACGCCGGCAAGATTGCCGCCGCCACCGAGACGAACGTGACCCTCGAGCTCGAGGACGGCGAGTCCGTTACCCTCGATTTTTCTGATGTTAAAAAGTGCAAGTTGAAGCCCACCTACGACTTCAAGCCCGCGAAGGAAGGAAAGTAAGATGGCAGCATCCGACATGATGTCCGCCCTGATGGAGCTTTGCCAGGAGAAGCACATCGACCAGCTCTACCTGATCGACCGCCTGGAGCAGTCGCTCGCCAAGAGCTATGCCGAGATCCTGCATCTTGAGTGGGGCGCTAAGGTGACCATCGACCGCACCACCGGCAAGATCTACGTCTACCGCCTGGAGCCGATCGACGATTCCATGGACGAGGAGGGCAACTTCACCGAGTTCGAGGAGATCGACGTCACCCCCAAGAACACGAGCCGCATCGCTGCCCAGCACGCCAAGGCCGAGATCAACGCCATCGTGCGTAACTCCGCCCGCGAGCAGATCTACGAGGAGTTCTCCGGCCGCATCGGTGACCTCATCAGCGGTACCGTGCTGCAGTCCACGCCCGACTTCACGATCGTCAAGATTCGCGAAGGCGTCGAGGCCGAGCTGCCGCACTTCGATCAGCGTCGTTACGAGAACGAGCGCAACGAGCGTCCGATGGGCGAGCGCTACCTGCACAATCAGCACATCAAGGCCGTGATCATCGACGTTCGCGACCCCAACTCCAACCTGCAGCCGGTTCGTGGCGAGCACAGCCGTCCGCCGATTGTCATCTCCCGTACCCACCCCGAGCTCATGCGTCGTCTGTTTGAGCAGGAGGTGCCCGAGATCTATGAGGGCACCGTCCAGATCAAGTCAATCGCCCGCGAGCCCGGCCAGCGTTCCAAGGTTGCCGTCCACTCGCTCGACGACCGTCTGGATCCCGTGGGTGCCTGCGTCGGCCCCAAGGGCAGCCGTGTTCGCGCTGTCGTGGGCGAGCTCCGTGGCGAGCGCGTCGACGTCATCCTGTGGGATGCCGATCCTGCCGTCTACGTCGCCAACGCCCTGTCGCCCGCTAAGGTCACCCGCGTCCTCATCGACGAGGAGAAGGCCTACGCCGGCGTCATCGTCCCCGACGACCAGCTGTCCCTCGCCATCGGCAAGGAAGGCCAGAACGCCCGCCTCGCTGCGCGCCTGACCGGCTGGCACATCGACATCAAGTCCGAGACGCTTGCCGCCGACATCCTCAAGAACGTTCCCGTTCACGAGGAGCCCGCCGCCGACCTGATCGGTGACGAGGAGGACGAGGATGTCCGCCGCTGCGAGTATGTGTCCGAGGACGGCATCCAGTGCCGCAACCAGGCTCGTCCCGGCTCCCGTTTCTGCGGTGTCCACGACACCGACGCCTTCGATGATGCGGAGGACCTGATCTAGCGCGCGGTCGCGCCGGGCGGGCCCCGGCGCGTCTCCCACGCTCGTTCAGTCTCTAGGCACCCAAGGTGCCAGAAAGGGTAGGTGAAGTCATATGGCAAAAGTCCGTGTGTCCCCCTTGGCCAAAGAGTTCGGCATGACCTCCAAGGAACTGATGGGTCATCTCGCCGATATGAAGATTCCCGCTAAGTCCGCTTCCTCCACCTTGGAGGACGCCTATGTCGCCATGGTCCGCAAGCAGCTCGCCTCGGTGATCGAGGCCCGCGCTCAGTCGAGGCCGCCAAGCAGGCCGAGGAGCAGGCGGCTGCCGCCGAGGAAGCCGCACGCGCTGCCGAGGCCGAGCGCGAGCGCATCGCCGCCGAGAAGGCCCGCGAGGAGGAACGCCGCCAGTTTGCCGCAGCCCAGGCTGCCGAGGAGGCTGCCCGCGCCGAGGCCGAGGCCAAGAAGAAGGCCGAGCAGGAGCGCCTTGCTCGCGAGAAGGAGGAGGCTGCCCGCGAGGCCCAGCGCCGCGCCGTTCCCGCTTCCGACTCCGGTTCGCGCTTCCGTTCGCTGCTCGACCAGATCGCCGCACAGGAGACCGTGCTCAAGGAGAAGAAGGACGCCGAGGACAAGGCCAAGGCCGAGCGCGCCGCCGAGCGCGGTAACCGTCGTGGCGGCAACAATGACCGCCGCGGTGGCCGCCGTAACGATCGTAACGCCTCCGACAACAACTCCGAGCGCAACGCCTCCGAGAGCCGTCCGCACAGCCATCGCACCAACGCCAGCAACAACGTCGCTGCCGGCATGGACTTCCCCAACCCCGATAAGCAGGGCAAGGGCAAGAAGCGCAAGGGCGGTCACAACAACGAAGAGGACCACTACAGCCGCATGGCTCGTGAGGCCGAGGAGTACAGCCGCGAGAAGGTGCTCGAGGAGGCTCGTGCTGCCGTCGAGGAGGCCTCTCGTGAGTCCACCGGTCGCCGCAAGAAGCGCAAGGAGAAGCGCGAGCGCGAGGCTGCCAAGGCTCAGGAGGAGCGCAAGATTGAGGAGGCATTGGCCCAGGGCGTGAACCCCGAGGAGCTCGACGCCATCAAGGTTTCCCAGGGCGTTACCGTCCAGGAGCTCGCCGAGGCGCTCGACGTTCCGGCCAACGACATCATCAAGCGCCTGTTCCTGCTGGGTACGCCGCTCACCATGACGCAGTCCATGTCCGACGACCTCGTCGAGCTCGTTGCCGACGACTTGGGTCGTCAGATCAAGATTATCACCCCCGAGGAGGAGAACACCTTCTCGTTCTACGACGATCCCGCCGACCTTAAGCCGCGCGCACCGGTCGTCACCGTCATGGGCCACGTCGACCACGGCAAGACGTCGCTGCTCGACGCCATCCGTCACACCGGCGTTGCTGCCGGCGAGGCGGGCGGCATTACGCAGGCCATCGGTGCTTCGCAGGTCATGATCAACGACCGCAAGATCACCTTCATCGATACCCCCGGTCACGCCACCTTTACGGCTATGCGTGCCCGTGGCGCCAAGGTGACCGACATCGTCATTCTGATCGTGGCTGCCGACGACGGTGTCATGCCCCAGACGGTCGAGTCGATCAACCACGCCAAGGCCGCCGGCGTACCCATCGTCGTTGCTGTCAACAAGATCGATAAGCCCGGCGCCAACCCCGACCGTGTGCGTCAGGAGCTCACCGAGTACGGCGTCATCCCCGAGGAGTGGGGCGGACAGAACATGTTCGTCAACATCTCGGCCAAGCAGAAGATCGGTATCGACGATCTGCTCGAGACCGTGCTGCTCCAGGCAGATGTGCTCGAGCTCAAGGCCAACCCGGACACCTTTGCCTCCGGCAACGTCCTCGAGGCCAAGCTCGACAAGGGCCGCGGCTCGGTCGCTACCGTGCTCGTGACCCGCGGTACCCTGCACGTGGGCGATACGCTTGTCGCCGGCCTCACCTACGGCCGCGTCCGCGCCATGCTCGACCCCAAGGGCCGCGCCGTCACCGAGGCCGGTCCCTCCGACGCCGTTGAGATCCTGGGCCTGCAGTCCGTGCCCAACGCCGGTGACGAGTTCCGTGTGTTCGAGGACGAGCGCGAGGCTCGCGCCCTTGCCGACGAGCGTTCGCTCAAGGCCCGTATCGAGGAGCAGAGCCGCGTCAAGCACGTTACGCTCGAGAACCTCTTCGAGACCATTGCCGACGCCGAGGTCAAGGAGCTCAACCTGATCATCAAGGCCGACGTCCAGGGTTCCATCGAGGCCCTTCAGGACTCGCTCGACAAGATGGATCAGTCCGAGGTCCGCATCAACACGATCCACTCCGCCGTTGGCGCCATCAACGAGACCGACGTCGTCCTGGCCGACGCCTCCAACGCCATCATCATCGGCTTTGGTGTGCGTCCCGACGGCAAGGCTCGCTCCGCTGCCGAGCGCGAGGGCGTCGAGATCCGTTGCTACGACGTTATCTACAAGTGCCTCGAGGAACTTGACGCTGCCCGTATCGGCATGCTCAAGCCCACCGAGGTCGAGGTCTCCACGGGTACCGCGACCGTCCTGGACACCTTCAAGGTGCCCAAAGTCGGTATCGCTGCCGGTGTCCGCGTCGAAGAGGGCGAGATCGCCGCGACCGATTCCGTGCGTCTGGTGCGCGACGGCATCGTGGTCTTCAACGGCAAGATCGCCTCGATGCGCCACTACAAGGACGAGGCCAAGAGCCTCAAGAGCGGATCCGAGGGCGGCATTGGCCTGGAGAACTTCCAGGACATCAAGCCCGGCGACCAGATCGAGGGTTACCGCATCGACCAGGTTGCCCGTACCGAGTAGGGGGTAGCGCTATGAAGCAAACGCAGGCAACCCGCCGTCTGGGCGAGCAGCTTCGCGAGAAGCTTGGTTATATCCTGCTCTTTGAGGTTTCCGATCCGCGTCTCGACCTGGTTACTTTGACCGCGGTTGAGGTCGCGGTGGACCGTTCGTTCGCGCGTGTGTACGTGTCGTGCGATGCGAGCCGCTACGACGAGGTCATGGAGGCGCTCGCAAGCGCCAAGGGCCGTATTCGCAGCCTGTTGGCTCGCTCGCTCGATTGGCGTGTTACGCCCGAGCTCGATTTTCGCATCGATCGCTCGACCGATGAGGCCGAGCGCATCACGCGTGCGCTGGAAAACGTTCCCGCCACGCTTGCGATCGAAAAGGACGAGGACGGCTATCCGATAGCGGATGCCGCCCAGGAGGCAGCTTTAGATGACTAATTCCGCCGACCTCGCCTCGTGCGAGTCTGCAGATATTCAGCGACGCATCCTCGAGCTCATCGAGGGTGCGTCCTCCATTGCGATTTCGGGACACACTTCTCCCGATGGTGACGCCCTGGGCTCCGTGTTGGGTCTGGGCCTCTCGCTTATGAAGTTTTTTCCCAACAAGGACATTGCGCTGCTGTTGGCAGACGATGACCCGGTTCCGCGTATCTACCGCTTTATGGAAGGCTCCGATCGCCTGGTACCGGCATCTGCGTATACCGGCAATCCGGACCTGTTCATCTCGGTGGACGTGCCGGTCGTCGAGCGTCTCAATAATTCCGCCGAGGTGCTTCGTCGCTCCAAGCATGTGGTGTGCTTCGATCACCATCCGGCGCGCGAGGAGTTTGCCGAGCTCAGCCTGAGGCGCGTCGAAGCTGCAGCCTGCGCCATGATCATCGACCGCTTCTTGGACAATTGCGGCATTGTCGCACGTGATGGCGTTGCGACCTGCCTGCTGTGTGGCTTGGTTACCGATACCGGCCGTTTTCAGTACCAAAACGCCGATGCCGCCGCGTTCCATGCAGCCTCGCGTCTGGTTGCCCACGGTGCCGATCCGGCGCGTGTGGCACTCGAGGTCTACCAGAGCATGCGCGTTGAATTTTTGCACCTCAAGTCCATCGTTATGGGCCGCATTAAGACGGTGGCCCACGGGCGCGTCGCGTATAGCTACGCGTACCAGAGTGACCTTGAGGCTTGCGGTGTCACCTCGGATGAGTGCGACGGCCTGGTCGATGTGGTTCGCTCGGTGATGGGCGTCGAAGTCTGCTTGTTCTTGAAGGGCATTGAGGGCGATACCAAGGTGCGCGGCAACCTGCGCTCCAAGGGCGACCTCAACGTGTCCGAAATCGCTGCTGCCTTTGGCGGAGGCGGACATCCCGCTGCCGCCGGTTTCTCCAACAACGGAACGATTCTCGAGACGCTCACCGTGGCACTTCCCATGCTGGCCGAACTGGTAGGGGAGGATCCCGCTTCGGTGACCGTCGAGCTTTAACTTTTTGGATGGTACATGGCTCGTCGTACGCCTTCTCAACTGAATATGCTGCTCGCCGTCGATAAGCCGGTGGGCTGCACGTCCCACGATGTGGTCTCGCAATGTCGGCGCGCCCTCCATGAGCGTCGCGTCGGCCATGCCGGCACGCTCGACCCCATGGCATCGGGTGTCATGGTGGTGGGTGTTGGCCAGGCCACCCGTCTGCTGGGCATGCTAACCCTCGATACCAAAAGCTATGTCGCCGACATTTCGTTTGGCGCCGAGACCAATACCGATGATGCGGAGGGCGAGGCCGTCCGCACCGTGGCTGTTGCCAACGAGCTGCGCGATCCTGCCTATGCCCGTGAGCGCTTGGCGGCCATGCTGGGTCCGCAGATGCAGGTGCCGCCGGCGTTTTCGGCTATCTCGGTCAATGGCGTTCGCGCCTACAAGTCTGCTCGCGAGGGCAATGCGGTGGACCTACCTCCGCGCCCTGTCGAGGTCTATGCCGCCGACCTGATCGCCGTGGGCGGCGAAGGTGATACGTGTGTGTGGACCGTGGCGTTCTCGGTGAGCAAGGGCACCTATATCCGTGCGCTCGCTCGAGACTTGGGCCGCGCCTGCGAGAGCGCGGCGCACATTTCCGCGCTGCGCCGCACGGCCTCCGGTGTTGTTTCCATTGGCGCTTGTCATGCGGTCGAGGAGCTTTCTCCCGAGTCCGCGGCTGGCTTTGCCCTGGATCCCATTGCGGCCCTGGGCGCCTCGCGTGTTGACTTGCCGGGCAATCTTGCCGACGATCTGCTCTGCGGCCGACGCATTCCCGTTGAGCGTGCGCTTGCCGATTTCGATGCTTCGAAAGCGCCGTTTGCGCTGGTGCTCGATGGGGGACTCAAGGCGCTCGCCCGCATCGAAAGTGGCCGCTTTGTCATGGAGCACGTGTTTCCGCAGGCAATCGGCGGTGTTCGATGATGTTGTCCGCTCGCGAGCTTGCGCGTATCTTTTTTGAAGGCGAGTCGGACGAGGCTCGCATCGTCACTGCCGATGCGTTTGATGAGTGCGAGCACTTGGGTGCTGCCTCGATCGCCATCGGCGTGTTCGACGGCGTTCACCGTGGTCACCAGGAGCTCATTGCGGCGCTTGTTAGCGATGCGCGCGCCCATGGCTGCAAGGCGGTCGTGGTCACTTTCGATCCCGATCCGGACGTTGTGGTGAGTCCTTCGCCCGCTCAAAAATTGATGACGACGGCCGACCGTCTACATGCCTTGGCTCAGACCGGGGTCGATGCGGTGGTGGCCGTTCCCTTTACGCCTGAGGTTGCGGCACTCGACCATGTCGGTTTTTTCGCTCTGCTGTCACGCGTGGTCGACATTCGTTCGATTCGCGTTGGCAGCGACTTTAGGCTGGGTCGTGGCGGTGCTTCTGGTGTTGCCGAGATGCGCTCTTGGGGTTCCGAGCGCGGCGTTGACGTGTATGGTCACGACCTGCTTTGCGAGGGCGGTGAGGCCATTTGCGCCACCCGCATTCGTCATGAGCTGGGACAGGGCCATGTGGAGCTGGCTGCTGAGTTGCTCGGTCGCCCGTATATGCTGCGCGGCGGCGTTATTCGTGGCCGTCACGAGGGCTCTGGTATGGGCTTTCCCACGGCAAACCTGCAGGTTCCCGACGGAATTCAGGTGCCTGCCGATGGCGTGTATGAGGGCCTGGTGCTCGTCGATGACACCGTATGGCCTGCTGCCGTTAACGTCGGCCTGCCGCCGACGTATGCCGACGATGCCGCTTCATCGCATCTCGAGGCTAACTTAATTGGTTATACGGGCGACCTGTACGGCGCTTCCGTGTCGCTGGCGTTTACGCGCTGGCTGCGTCCCTCGCGTGTGTTCGAATCGCTGGATGAGTTGATCTCGACCGTCGAGGGTAATATCGAGGATATTCGTCACAACTTGGGCGAGCAGGGGGTGAGTATCCGTGATTAGCGATGAGGAAAAAGACCAGGTACGCGCTGCGTCCGACTTAGTTGCCACCGTGCAGGAAACGGTTGAGCTCAAGCCCCGCGGCCATGAGTTTTGGGGTTGCTGCCCCTTCCATGGCGAAAAGACGCCTTCTTTCCACATTATCCCCGCTACGCAGGTCTGGCACTGCTTTGGCTGCGGCGAAGGCGGCGACGTCTTCACCTATATCATGAAGCGCGAAAACCTGAGCTTTCCCGAGTCAATCCGTTATTTGGCCGATCGCGCGGGTATTGAGCTGCACGACACCGGAGACCGCCGCGAGCGCGGTACCAAGCGTGCCCGCATCTACGATCTGTGCGCCGAGACCGCCCAGTTCTATCACACCATGCTTATGCGCGGTAAGGACGGCCGTCCGCGCGAGTACTTTGCCAGCCGCGGCATGGGTGGCGACGTCTGCCGCCGCTACTGCCTTGGCTTTGCGCCTGGCCGCAACGCGCTGGTGTCGCACCTGTCCCAGGCGGGTTTTACCCCGCAGGAGATGATCGATGCCAACGTTGCCGTGAGCCGCGGGCGCGGGCAGCTTGCCGACCGCTTCTACGACCGCGTGATGTTCCCCATCTTTGACGAGCAGGGTCACAACATTGCCTTTGGTGGTCGCATCATGGGTGATGGCCAACCCAAGTACCTCAATACCGCCGAGACGAGCGTGTTTCATAAAAAGCGAAACCTCTACGGCTTTAATTGGGCCAAGGAGTTTATCGTCGCGCAGGATACCGCCATCGTGGTGGAGGGCTATACCGACTGCATCGCCTGTTGGGAGGCGGGGATTAAAAACGTTGTCGCCACGCTGGGCACCGCGCTCACGGAGCATCACGTCAAGACGCTCACCCGCTTTGCTAAGCGCATCGTGTATATGTTTGACGGCGATGACGCCGGTCAAAAGGCCGCTCGCCGTGCGATTCAGTTTATCGAGCAGGATTCTATGGACCTGCGCTGCGTGGTGCTGCCCGACGGTAACGATCCCATGGAGTTCATTACGGCGCACGGCGGAGGGGAGCTGCAGAAGCGCATTGACGCCGCCGAGCCGCTCATGGACTTCGTGTACCGTTCGCTGCAGGAGTCGAGCGACATCTCCACGCCGGGCGGTCGCGCCAAGGCGCTGGAGGATGCGCTGACGCTTATCTATCCGCTGCGCGACAGCTATATGATCGACACGTACTTTATTCAAATTGCCGACCTGTTGGGTTTGGATCTGGAGACAGTGCGTGCGAGCTCGGGCCGTGTGTTTCGCGATGTCGCCAAGCGCGAGGATGCGGAACGACGTCGTGAGCAGAACTATGAGCGCCAGCGGGCACAGGCTGAGCGCTCTGGTAGCGCGGGCGGTCGGACGTCTGGTTCGCAGGGGGCATCTCGCGGTGCTTGGGCATCGGGCGCGACGCCGCCGGTGTCCGCGCCGGTCGAAGAAGAGCCGTATGACTACGTCCCGCTCGATGCCTACGGCGCCGCGCCCGTGGAGGTCGTCGACGACCTGCCGCCGATCGACGCGCCTGATGGTATGGGTGCTGTACCTGTGACTGATGGTTCGGGTGCTCCGGCTGCGGCGGCGCCGATGGTTCTTACTGATCTTGAGCGTAAGTCCTTGGCAGGGGAGCGTGAGCTGCTGACCATGCTCACGAGCTACCCCGACCTGTTCCGCACGTATGCCGACCGCATCTGCTCTATCGAGTGGGTTGACCCGCGTCACGAGTCCATCGCATGGGCCGTTCTGGCAACGCCGCCGGGAACCGATCCTGCAGCCTGCATGGATGCGGCGCGCTCGGTGTGTCCCGAGGCGGCAACGCTTGTGAGTGCCGGGCGCATCTCGGCGACGAGCAAGCACCCCACCGAGACGAACATCGTGTTTATGCTCGATACGCTCGAGCTCTACACCATCAAGCGCCGTATGCGTGCCGCACAGGCCAAGCTGCGCCAGGACCGTTCGCTCGACGATGAGGCCCGTCGCGCGCTGACCGTGCAGGCCGCGCAGGATTCGCAGCGTCAACGCGAGCTGCAAAAGTCTATCGGCGGCGTGGCGGACCCGTTCCGTTTGATCGGTTTGGAGACCGCGGGCACCGAACAGGCCTAGATGTTGTGGTCAACCAGCGTATTCTCGCCTATATCCAGTTGTCTTTTTGGGTATAGACGTCAATGTGTGTGCTAAAGTATTGAGTCCTGTGGACTATGAAGGGAGAATCTGTGCCAAAAAAGACTGAGAGCACGGGTACTGGGCTGGAATCCTACGTTGCAAAGCTCATGGGCAACGGCTCAAACAGGACTTCGGTAACCGAGGACGAGATTCAGGTCGCCCTGAAGGATATCGATGTTTCTGACGAGCAGCTCACCGCGGTGTATTCCGCGCTGCGCAACAGCGGCATCCAGATTATCTCCGCGAGCGGAAACGACGACGCCCCCATGGACGTCGACGATGACGATAACGATACCGATACCGACGATTTTGATGACGACGACGAGCACGATTCCGGCTCGCTCGACGATCACGAGCTCAAGATGGCCCGTCAGGCCGACGCCGAGATGGGTTCTTCCAAGAGTAAGAAGAAGCGCACCGTGCGCACGTCCCGTTCACACTCCCGCGTGCGTGGCATCGATGCCTCCACGGTGATGCTGACCGGCGATCCGGTTCGTATGTACCTCAAGGAGATCGGCAAGGTCGACCTGCTGACCGCTTCCGAAGAGGTCGATCTGGCTATGAAGATCGAGGCCGGTCTTGAGGCCACCGAGAAGCTCGAGGCTGCCGATGCCGGCGAGCTCGAGCTCACGCGTGCCGAGATGCGTCGTCTTACGCGCATTGAGAACGTGGGCCTCGAAGCCAAGCAGGCACTCATCAGCGCAAACCTGCGTCTGGTCGTCTCCATCGCCAAACGCTATGTCGGCCGCGGCATGCTGTTCCTTGACCTGATCCAGGAGGGCAACCTCGGTCTGATCCGCGCTGTTGAGAAGTTCGACTACCAGAAGGGCTTTAAGTTCTCCACGTACGCCACGTGGTGGATCCGTCAGGCCATTACGCGCGCCATTGCCGATCAGGCCCGTACCATCCGTATTCCCGTGCATATGGTCGAGACCATCAACAAGCTCGTCCGCGTGCAGCGCCAGCTCCTTCAGGACCTGGGTCGCGACCCGACCCCTGAGGAGATCGGTGCCGAGATGGACATGAGCGCCGACCGCGTCCGCGAGATCCAGAAGATTTCGCAGGAGCCCGTGTCGCTCGAGACCCCCATCGGCGAGGAAGAGGATTCCCAGCTGGGCGACTTCATCGAGGACTCCCAGGCTATCGTTCCGCCCGATGCCGCCAGCTTCTCCATGCTGCAGGAGCAGCTCACCCAGGTGCTCGACTCGCTTGCCGATCGTGAGCGCAAGGTTATCGAGCTGCGCTTTGGCCTTGTCGACGGGCATCCCCGCACGCTCGAGGAAGTCGGCCGCGAGTTTGGTGTCACGCGCGAGCGTATCCGCCAGATCGAGTCCAAGACCCTGGCCAAGCTTCGTCACCCGAGCCGCAGCAGCAAGCTGAAGGACTACATCGAGTCATAACCTCGCAAGCAAGAAGCGCCCTCAAGCACATCCGCTTGGGGGCGCTTTCATGTGGTCATTGGGGACGTCCCCAATGACTAGGTCGGAAAAATTCTTAAAAAAGTTCTTGCCCTGAGCTGATTCGTCCGTATAATAAACTTCGTTGCTTGAGAGCACGCAACTATTCCTCGGTAGCTCAATGGTAGAGCACGCGGCTGTTAACCGCGCTGTTGTAGGTTCGAGTCCTACCCGGGGAGCCAGGTTGTAGAACCCGTCGCTTATGCGGCGGGTTTTTTCATGCCGCGACCACTTGACTCGAACGTTGCCATATCAACATTTCGTGTCGAGGATGTAATCCCGCGACCCACCACCTCAACATGGCGCGGTCGTTGTAGAATATTGCAATGATTGCTCCCACGACATGGTGCCGCGAGCACCAGATAAGGAGATTCTTGTGTCTGAGACCATTAACGGCAGCCTGAGCGTCTCGAACGACGTTATTGCCGATATTGCCGGTTATGCCGCGATGACGTGCTATGGCGTCGTCGGTATGGCTGAGCAGCTCCAGGGCGCCGAAAGCGTGCGCCTGCTTGCCGGCCAGCGCCTCCGCAAGGGCGTGCTTGTCTCCGCCGACGAGAACGGCCTTACGGTCGATCTTCACGTCGTGCTCGAGAACGGCGTCAACATGAAGTCCGTCTGCCACAATCTTTCGAGCTCCGTTGCCTTCACCCTGCAGGAGATCGCCCAGATCGATCCCGCCAGCCTTAAGATCGGCATCCATATCGACGCGCTCAAGAGCCGTCTGAACTAGCATCCGAAAACGGAGATTCAAATACCCATGATTGCAAAGACCATTCGCACCTGTTTTCCGATCGCTGCGGCTGCCGTTTCCGACAAGGCCGAGGAGATCAACAAGCTCAACGTCTTCCCCGTGCCCGACGGCGACACCGGCACCAACATGTCGCTCACGCTCGCCTCAGTGACCAAGGAGCTCTCCGCCCTTCCCGCCGATGCCGACATGGAGGCCCTTGCCGGCGCCATCACCCACGGCTCCCTGATGGGCGCCCGCGGTAACTCCGGCGTCATTACCTCGCAGATCCTGCGCGGCGTGGCCGAGGGCCTTGTCTCCGCCGACGAGCCCATTACGTCCGCCAACATCGCCTTCGCCTTCCGTCGTGCCGTCAAGGTGGCCTTCCAGGCCGTCCGCAAGCCCATCGAGGGCACGATCCTCACGGTGCTGCGCGATGTCTCGACCAAGGCCGACGAGTGCGAAAAGAAGAAGTTCTCGGCCGAGGATGCGCTCGACGCTATCGTCGTCGAGGCCTACCAGTCCGTCGCACGCACGCCCGACCTGCTGCCTGTCCTCAAAGAGAACGGCGTGGTCGACTCCGGCGCCTTCGGCTTTGCCATCTTCCTGGAGAACTTTGTGGCTGCAGCACTTGGTCGCAGCACCGTTGTCGAGTATTTCTCCGCTACGTTCGATTCCGCTGGCTCTGCACGCGATGCCGCTCTTGGCCGCGTTGAGATCGAGGCCAACGACGATTGGGAGGGCTCGGAGTTCCGCTACTGCAACGAGTTCCTCTTTAAGGCCGACGCCCCGTTTGACGAGGATGAGTGCCTTAAGTTCCTGGGTTCCATGGGCGACTGTGAGCTACTCGTGGGCGCCTACCCCGATTACAAGATCCACGTGCACTCCAACACCCCCAACCTGGTGCTCGAGCACATGCTGCAGCTTGGTCAGATCTATGAGGTCTTTATCCATAATATGGAGATGGAGGCCCACGACCGTACCGCCAAGATCCACGAGGATCAGGAGAAGGCCGCCGAGCCCGCGAAGGCCCTGGGCTTTGTCGCCGTTGCCGCCGGTTCCGGCGAGGCCGACATCCTCAAGTCCCTCGGCGTCGACGTGATCGTGTCGGGTGGTCAGACCATGAACCCCTCGACTGCAGACCTGCTGGGTGCTGTTGACCAGGTCAACGCGACCTCGGTCATCATCCTGCCCAACAACGGCAACATCCGCATGGCCGCTGAGGCCGCTGCCTCAGCCTGCACCGACAAGAAGGTCGCCGTCGTTCCCACCAAGACCGTTCCGCAGGCCTTCTCCGCGCTGTTCGCGGTCCTGCCCGATTCCGAGCTCGCTGATGCCGTCGCCGCTATGGTCGACGCCATCAGCGAGGTCCGCGATGGCGAGGTCACCCGCGCCGTGCGCGACTCCAGCGCCTCGGACGGTTCGCCAATTCACTCCGGTGACGTCATGGGCATCATTGCCGGCTCCATCGATGTCGTCGGCTCCGACGTGAAGCAGGTCACGCTCGATTGCATCAACCGCATGCAGGAGGAAGAGGAGGGCGACGCGCTGACGATTCTGGCCGGCGAGGAGCTGTCCGATGAAGCCTTCCAGGAGATCGTCGACGCTATCGAGGAGGCTCAGCCCGACCTGGAGATCGACGCCCATCGTGGCGAGCAGCCGCTCTATCCCGTGATCTTCTCGATCGAGTAGGCATCTGCCCATGTCCGAGCTCTGCTCCGTGCCGCGCGTCTCTGATCGCTTTGCCCAGAGCAATGCGCTCGACGAGGATATCGCGCGACTCAAATATGTTTCGGGTAAACGTGAGGAGGCCCTTCGCCGTCTGGGAATTCGGACGGTGGGGGACCTCCTTCTCCATATCCCTCATCGATACCTGGACTTTACGCGCTCCTGGTCCATCGAGATGGCGCCCATCGGTACCGTGTGCACCATCATCGCCACGGTCGACCGTATCGTTCAAAAGAAGCCGCGTCCGCGCATGCAGGTGACCGAGGTCTCACTCGTTGACGAGACGGGCGTGCTGCAGGTCGCCTTTTTCCGTCAGCCTTGGATTGCCCAGCAGCTTAAACAGGGCGACCGCCTGGCCGTGATGGGCAAGGTCGAGTTTGCCTACGGTTTTAAGCAGATGGCCTCGCCGCACTTTGAAAAGCTTGATGACGGGCGTGCTGCGGGCACCATTTTGCCGGTCCATTATGTGAGTGACGGCGTGAGCCAGGCATGGATGCGCCGCATCGTAAGTGGCGCGCTCGAGGTCGTCGGCAATCCCTTCGACCCGATTCCCGCACGCTTGCGCGTTAAACGTCGCCTGATGAGCAATGCTCGTGCGCTTCGATCAATTCACTTTCCCTCGAGCATGGCTGAGCGCGATATCGCGCGCGCACGGCTTGCCTACGAGGAGTGCCTCTACCTGCAGCTGGCGCTGCGCCTGCGCAACGACGGCAGCCTGGTCGATGTGGTGCCCTACGCCCATGCCGCGGGCGAGCACCTGGCCGCGCTTAAGCAGGCCCTGCCGTTTTCGCTGAGCGACGAGCAGGAGGCCGCGTTCCAAGATATCCTGCGCGATATGTGCGATGGCGGGCGCGTGATGAACCGCCTGCTGCTGGGCGATGTCGGTACCGGTAAGACCGCCGTTGCCGCCTGCGCGCTGGCTGTGGCTGCCGATAGCGGCACGCAGGCCTGCGTTATGGCGCCCACGGGCGTGCTGGCGCGTCAATATGCCGATAAGACCGGCCCCTTGCTCTTGCAGGCTGGCATGACCTGGGCGCTCCTGACGGGCGCCACGCCGGCGGCCGAGCGCGAGCGGATTCATGCCCATCTGGAATCGGGCGAGCTCGATGTCCTCTTTGGCACCCATGCGGTGCTTTCGGATAACGTGGCGTTTAAGCATCTGTCGCTCGTGGTCATCGATGAGCAGCACCGGTTTGGCGTCGGCCAACGCAACGCCCTGCGTGCGAAGGGCCCTGGTGCCGATCTGCTCGTTATGACGGCAACGCCCATCCCACGTACGCTGGCGCTTTCGGTCTACGGCGATCTGGACACGAGCATCATCCGTCATCGGCCCGTCCCTGGCGCTGGCGTGACGACACGCGTGCTTACCGAGTCGAGCCGCGACCTTGCCTATGGCGCCATCCGCGAGGCGCATGAAAAGGGTCAGCAGGCCTACGTGATTTGCCCGCTCGTGGAGCCGAGCGACTCGGCCGATGAGCTTGAGGATGTGCCCGGTATCGTCCGTGACGACGAGGGTCGCGTAACCGTGCCCGTGCCGCTGCACGATACGGCAACCGAGCTCGACCGCCTACGCCTGGCGTTGCCGGGGCTTACCATCGAGCGTCTTCACGGCCGCATGCCGGCGGGGGAGAAGGATCGCGTGATCGACGCCTTCAAGCGCGGCGAGATCGACGTGCTCGTTTCGACCACGGTGGTCGAGGTGGGCGTCGACGTGCCCAACGCCACCGTCATGGTCATCGAGAACGGTGAGCGCTTTGGCTTGGCGGCCCTGCACCAGCTGCGCGGCCGCGTGGGCCGCGGCAGCGTGTCGGGCACCTGCCTGGTCATGACGCACTCCAAGGGCAACGGCGGCGCTTCGGCGGCGCAAGACCGTCTCCAGTCGCTCGAAAAGACCTCGGATGGCTTTACGCTCGCCCAGATGGACCTGCGTCTGCGCCACGAGGGCGAAATCCTGGGGTACCGCCAGCATGGCGGGGTGACCCTGCGCTTTGTCGACCTGGATGCCGACGAGGAGCTGATCGAGTGGGCCCATTTGGACGCAGTCGAGCTCTTGCGGTATGCTTGCAACCTTGACTCCGTGTCGACGCGCCCCCTGCGCGATGCGGTCGCCATGCGATATCGACACATTTTTAAGGAGGTCAGCGGAGGATGAGAATCATCGGCGGCGAATGGCGCGGTCGTAAGATCGAGGAGCCCCGTGGTCGCGATGTCACCCGCCCCACGACCGATCGCGTGCGCGAGGCATGCGCATCTATGGTCATGTCGGCATTCGACTTCGATCTGGACGAGGTCCGCGTGCTGGACGCCTTTGGCGGCTCCGGCGCCTTAGGGTTAGAGATGCTCTCACGTGGTGCCCGCTCACTCACGACGTTCGAGATCGATCGGAATGCCGCGCGGCTCATTACCAAGAATATCGAGTCGCTCTGCCGTGACCGTGCGCGTTGGCGCGTGGTAACGGGCGACATGCTGGCGAGTGCCTCGCGCGGTCGTGTGCCGGGCGGCCCCTTTGATCTGGTCCTGCTCGACCCGCCCTATGCTTTTGGTGCCGAGCCGGTCGAGATACTGCTGCAGAACCTGGCTCAGCAGGGTCTGCTTGCACCTGGCGCTTATGCCCTGTTTGAGCATGCCGCCGCCGATGCGGGCGCGCATCCGGCAGGCTTTGAGATCGTGCGCGAGAAGCGCTACGGCATTACCTCGGTCGACCTGCTTCGTTGGGTCGGCGATGACGATGGTGAGGAAGATTGCACCGGCACCGATGCTCACAACAACGATGCCATGACGGTTCAGGAGAACGCCCATGAGTGACACCATCAACCGCGTGATCGTCCCGGGCACCTTCGATCCCATCACGTTTGGCCATATCGACGTCATCCGCCGCGCCCGCCGTATCTTTCCCAGCGTGATCGTCGCTGTCGCCGAGTCGCAGGGTAAAAACGGTGTGGGCACCACGTTTATGCTGGATGAGCGCGTGGCGCTGGCTCGCGAGGCGCTCGGTGATATCGACGGCGTCGATGTCCTGCCCTTTACCGGCCTCTTGGTCGACTTCGCTCGCGAGCAGGGGGCGGGGGCCGTGGTCAAGGGCCTGCGCGCCATGACCGACTTTGAGTACGAGCTGCAGCAGGCAGACCTCAACTATCGCTTGGATAACGAGCTGGAGTCCATCTTTGTCATGAGTGCGCCGCAGTACGGCTATATCTCGAGTTCGGTCGTTCGCCAGATCGCCTCGCTCGGCAGCGATGTATCGACGTTTGTCCCGCCCAACGTGGTCGAAGCGCTCAGACACCGCTTTTCGTGACGTTTTTTATTGCCTGGTGGCATGTGGTAAACTAGCACGATGATATGTTACCTATGAAAGGAGACCGGATGCCGGGCGAGAATTTTCCTGGCGATAGGATCGTCAGCTTGGTCGATGAGCTCGAAGGGCTGATCGAGGAAGCCAAGCCGCCTTTCGGCAAGAACGCTCAGTTCAAGGTCATCGACGCCGACGTGTTCTTCAACATCCTCGACGAGATCCGCATGAGCTATCCCGAGGAGTGGCAGAAGTCCCGCCGTATCCTTAAGGAGCGCGAGGAGCTTATGGCTTCCGCCGCCGCTCAGGCCGATTCCATCATCGCCGACGCTCAGCAGCAGGCCCTCACCATTGCCGGTGAGCAGGAGATCGTCCGCTTGGCACAGCAGCAGGCCGACGACATCCGCGATCGTGCCCAGCAGTACGAGCGCGAGACGCGTTATGCTGCCGAGGACTACGCAGAGCAGGTCTTTACGCACCTGGAGGAGAACCTCAAGAGCCTGACCGGCACCGTTACCCGTTGCCGTCAGCAGCTCAACGAGGGTGCCGCCCAACAGAATGGTCAGTGGTAATGGCTGAGTTCCCGAGCGTTACCGTCGATCTTTCCGAGCAGCTCGAGTTTCCTGGTGATTCGTATCCGCTGACCGGCAAGGTCGATGTTGCCACCTACACGGTGGGCGAGAAGGAGTACCAGCTACAGGACGGCATCGACTACGACGTTGTCTTTACCAATGCCGGTACCGGTGTCTTGCTCACGGGCATGGTCCGCGCGCACGCCACCGGCGAGTGCGACCGTTGCCTGGAGCCTGCCTCGTTTGATATCGCCGGCGAGATCGAGGAGTTCTACCTCTTCGAGGAGCCCGAGGATCCCGAGGCCTACGAGGACGGCTACGAGCTCCTGGGTGAGGACCGCATCGTCGATCTGGGTGAGCCCATCAACGACGCGGTCGTCATGGACACGCCGTTTGTCGTTCTGTGCAAGCCCGATTGCCGCGGCCTGTGCCCCACTTGCGGTTGCAATCTCAACGTCGAGCAATGCGATTGCGCCGCCCAGGCAGAGGCAGAATGGGCCGCTGCCACGGAAAATCCATTTGCAGCATTGAAGAATCTCAAGCTCGATGAGTAAAACTGTGGTAGTATCGCTACTTGCGCGTAATCGCCACACTGGATAGTTCATAAGGAAGGTCACTATGCCCGTACCTAAACAAAAGCAGGGTCGTATCCGCACTCACACCCGTCGTTCCGCCAACATGAAGATCTCGGCTGCGGCTCAGTCCACGTGCCCCCGTTGCGGCGCTGTCAAGCTTCCGCACCACGTGTGCCCCAGCTGCGGTTTCTACAAGGACCGCGAGGTTATCGTTACCGAGTAACGGTATACTCTGGATGCGATGCCGTTCCAAATGGAACCACAATGGCCGGCTCAATGAGTCGGCCATTTTTGTATAAGGAGTATGTATATGAGTAACGTTCGCGTTTGTGTAGACGTTGTGGGCGGAGACGAGAAACCTCAGGTTGTTCTCGATGGTATCGAGGCTGCACTTGCCGCCGATCCCGATATCGAGGTCCTGGCAGTCGGTCCCGCCGAAATCGTCAATCCCTTTGCCGCGGCCCATGCACGTGTGGAGGCTCTGGAAGCCCCTGACATTATCGCCATGGATGACGATCCCATTCGCGCCGTGATGACCAAGCGCAAGTCCTCGATCGTGCTTGCCTGCCGCGCCATCAAAAAGGGCAACGCGGACGCGTTTTTCTCCGCCGGCTCCACCGGCGCCATGACCGCTGCCGCGACCGCCTACGTCACACCGTTTAGATATATGGCCGAAGGCAAGAAGCAGCCGGTGCGCCCCTGTTTGACCAATGCGCTGCCCAATCGTGCCGGCGGCCTGACGGTGCTGTGCGACATGGGTGCCAACCCCGATGTCGAGGTGGACGACATGGTGCGTTTTGCCCAGATGGGTAGCGCCTATGCCCGCGTTGTCCTGGGCATCGAGCATCCTCGCGTGGGCCTGCTTGCCAATGGCACCGAGGATGAGAAGGGTTCCAACTTTACCAAGGCCTGCTTCCCTGCCATGAAAGCCGCCGTTCCCGGCTTTGTGGGTAACTGCGAAGGCACCGATCTTACGTCGGGCAATTTTGACGTCGTGGTCGCCGACGGCATGTCGGGCAATATTGCGCTCAAGGCCACCGAGGGCGCTGCCAAGTTTTTGCTTCAGGAACTCAAGGGTGCCTTTATGGCCTCGCTCGGCACCAAGATCGCCGCGCTGCTCATCAAAAAGCAGATGCGCGAGATTAAGGCCAAGCTCTCTGGTGATGCCAAGGGCGGCGCGATTCTTTTGGGCCTGCGTGGCGTGGTCCTGATCGGCCATGGCGCCACATCGGTCGAGGCTGTTAAAAACGGTACGCTCGCGGCGGCCGAAGCCGTACGCGCGGGGCTGGTCGAGAACGTCGCCAACTCCATGGACGGCATCGTTTTGTAAGAGCGAGTTAGAGCGCTGTTATGTGCCTCGCGGCCTGCTTCGTGGGGTAGAATCAGAACCGTGTCTTGGTACCGCCCGGGCGGTACCATTCTTTTGGTATTCATGCACTATGAGAGGAAGCGCTATGGACCGCTCCGAAATTTTCGACAAGATCGCCGAGGTCGCTGCTGACGTTCTGGGCGTCGATGTTGCCGAAATTAGCGATGAGACCACCTTTGACGACCTCGATGCCAACTCGCTCGAGCGCCTGCAACTGGTTACGGCTATCGAGGACGAGTTCAATCTCGAGATCGATGACGAGACCCTGCTCTCGCTCAACTCTGTCGCCGACGCCGTCGACGCGATCGAAAACGCCAGGGAGGCTTAGGTCTTGGCTTTATCCGAACGACTTACGCGCGCCCAGGAGATTCTGGGCCACGAGTTCAATGACAAGGTGCTGCTGCGCGCGGCCCTTACGCATCCTTCGGCCGTCGAGGGCCAGCCAGTCTCGGCAAGCTACGAGCGCCTTGAGTTCTTGGGTGATT
The DNA here is from genome assembly GCA_900550965.1 of uncultured Collinsella sp. Taxonomy (GTDB): domain Bacteria; phylum Actinomycetota; class Coriobacteriia; order Coriobacteriales; family Coriobacteriaceae; genus Collinsella. Next base: position 23,298 of record URUC01000012.1, read on the forward strand.
CCATTTTGGGCGCCGTTGTCGCACGCTCCCTGTTTGTGTCCTATCCGGAGTTTGACGAGGGCAAGCTCACGCGCCTGAAGGTGTCCCTTGTCTCGGGCGCCACGCTGTCCGAGGTGTCGCACGAGCTGGGTATCGATGACATCATCATCTTTGGTGCCTCCGAGACCGGTACCGGCGCGCGCGGCCTGCACTCGGCGCTCGAGAACGTCTACGAGTCGCTCGTGGGCGCGCTGTATCTGGACGCCGGCTGGGATGCCGCGGCGGAGTTTATCCACCGTACGCTTAAGCCACATTTGGCATCCGAGCGTGCCGAGCACCCTGCGAACCCCAAGTCGTATTTGCAGGAGTGCGTGCAGGCCGACGGCCACGAGCCCCCCGCGTACAAGCTGGTCGGCTCCGAGGGCCCTGCGCATGCGCCCACCTTTACCGCCGTGGTGTTGATCGATGGTATTCGCCAGGGTCGCGGCTCCGGCTCCTCAAAGAAGGAAGCCGAGGGAGCCGCTGCGCTCGAGGCACTTGACCGCATGGGCTACACCACCAACGGCGTGATTCTCAACAAGAAGCCTGTTTAAGCGAGGAACCGTGTATCTCAAGTCCCTCACGCTCAAAGGGTTCAAGTCGTTTGCCGACCGCGCCCATATGACGTTTGAGCCGGGCCTGACCGTCATCGTCGGTCCCAACGGCTCGGGAAAATCGAACATCTCTGACTCGATTCTGTGGGTCCTGGGCGAGCAGAGCGCCAAGCAGCTGCGCGGCCAGGCCATGGAGGATGTCATCTTCTCGGGCTCGTCAGCGCGCAAGCCGGTGGGTGTCGCCGAGGTCACGCTGGTGCTCGATAACTCGGACCATATGCTGCCCGTCGACTTTGACGAGGTCGCCATCACCCGTCGTATGTATCGCTCGGGCGAAAGCGAGTACCTCATCAACTCGAGTCCGTGCCGCCTGATGGACATTCAGGACATCCTGCACGATTCGGGCTTGGGCAAGGATACGCATTCCATCATCAGCCAGGGCAAGCTCGACGCCATTTTGCAGAGCCGCCCCGAGGAGCGCCGCGCCCTCATCGAGGAGGCCGCCGGCATTTCCAAATTCCGCCACCGGAAGGAGGAGGCGGAGCGGAAGCTGGAGCGGACGGAGGAGAATCTGGTCCGCATCAATGACAAGATCGCCGAGCTGGAGCTTCAGGTGGAGCCCCTGCGGGAGCAGGCGGAGAAGGCCAGGAAGTATCTGGTGCTCCGGGATGAGCTGCGCCTTCTGGAGATCTCCGTCTGGCTGGAGAACCTGGACACCCTGAAGGCGGGCGCCCGGAAGCTGGAGGCGGACTTTCACGCCGCAGAGTCCCAGCGGGACGAGGCCCGCGCCGCTCTGGACGCCCTCTATGCCGAGGGGGAGCGGTACAGCGAGCGGATGCGGGAGAAGGACATGGAGGCTGAGCGTGTCCGGACAGAGTCCGCCGTTCTGGAGGAGCAGATCAAGGAGAAGGAGTCCGCCGCCGCCGTGCTGGAGAGCACCGTCACCCACAACCGGGAGAACATCCAGCGGGCGGAGGCGGAGCTGGCAGAGGCGGAGAGCCGTTCCGGCGGCCTTGCGAAGCAGGCGGAGGAGCAGGAAGCCCGGGTGGCGGAGATCGACCGCCGGATCGGGGAGCTGAACGGTGCGCTGGCCGCCCTGCTGGAGACCGCCCAGACCATGGCGGAACAGGCCGGCGGCGCCCAGAACGAGGCGGAGCGCCTGCGGGCACAGGAGGCCCTCGCCATGGCCGCCGCCGCGGACGCGCGGGCGGAACTGGCCGCCGCCGCCGCGGAGAAGAAGCAGATCCAGGAGCGGCGGGAGGCCGCAGAGCGAGACAGGGCCGCCGCGGAGGAGCAGCTTCAGTCCGCCCGGCAGGAGGCGCGGGAGAACCGCCGCGCCCTGGAGGATGCCAGGGACGAGGCGGAGGCCGCCGCCAACATCATCGCCGGCCACAGCCTGCGGATGGAGGAACGGAAGAAGAAGGCCGCTGCCGCCGCGGAGCGGCGGGTCCAGCTGACCATGGACACGGGGGCGCTGGAAAACCGCCGCCGCCTGCTGACAGAGATGGAGAAGGAGTACGAGGGCTTCTCCAAGGCAGTCAAGTTCGTGTGCCGCGCACAGAGCGGCCTGCAGGGCATCCATGGCCCGGTGGCCAATCTGGTGAAGACCGATGGCAGGTACTCCTTGGCCATCGAGATCGCCCTGGGGGCGGGACTGCAGAATATTGTGGTGGACCGGGAGGAGGATGCCAAGGCCGCCATCAGCTACCTGAAGCAGCGGGACGCCGGACGGGCCACATTCCTGCCCCTCACCGCCATCCGGGGTGACGAACTCCATGAAAAAGGCGTGGAGAAGGAATTTGGGTTTGTGGGCCTGGGGTCCCGGCTGGTGACATTCGACCCGGCGTACCGGAATATTGTTTACAACCTGCTGGGCCGCACTGTGGTGGTGGAGGACCTGGACTGCGGCATCGCCATGGCCCGGAAGTACCGCAACGCCTTCCGGATCGTGACGCTGGACGGCCAGATCATTAACCGGGGCGGCTCCATGACCGGCGGCAGCACCAGCCGGTCCGCCGGTGTACTGAGCCGGTCCGCGGAGTTGGAGCAGCTCACCGCCCGGACCGCTGCCATGCAGGCAAAGCTGGCGGAGGCAAAGCAGGCGGAGGAGGATACCGCCCGGGAACTGGCCGCCGCCCAATACGAGCTGGAGACCGCGGAGGCCCAGCGCCGCCATGCAGAGGACGAGGTCCTGCGGCTGGAGGGCATCAGGGGACAATATGATCTCCTGCTGCGCTCCCTGGAGGAGAGCGTGGAGAACCTCGCCGGCGAGCTGGAGAGCTTGGCCGGACGGCTGACGGACAACGACGCCCGGTCTGCCGCCGCCCAGGTGGAGATCAACCGACAGGAATCCGCCGCCGCGGACGCGCGGGCCCAGGCGGAGGCGGCTCTTTCCGGCCAATCGGAGCTGCTGGAGAAATCCGGTGCCCTGGCCGAGGAGATCAGCGGCAGAAAGAGCGATCTGGCTGCCCTGGCGGCCGAGCGGGAGGCCACAGTCCGCAGCGCCGCGGACCTGCGGGCGCTGTGCGCGGATCTCTCTGGTGACCGGGAGCAGAAGGAACAGATGGCGGAGACCTACCGCCGAAACATCGCCGCCGCGGAGGAAGAGATCGCCGGATTGCAGACGGCGCTGGAGGAGCTGGCGGGCCGGGGCGCGGCCTTCCGGCAGCGGCTGGCCGCCATCACAGAGGAGAAGAACGCCCTGGAGGCGGAGCGGACTGCCAAGAACCGGGCGGGCCAGGAGATGAACGAGAACCTGCTGAACCTGGAGCGGGCGGTGGCCAAACTGGACCAGAAGCGGGCCACCTCCGCCATGGAGGAAAAGCAGATCCTGGACCGGCTGTGGGAACACTACGAACTCTCCCACTCCGACGCCCAGGCACAGCGGATCGAGCTGGAGAGCGTGCCCAAGGCCAACCGGCGGATCGGGGAGCTGAAGCGGGACATCACCGCCCTGGGCACCCCAAACATCGGGGCCATCGACGAGTTCCAGCGGGTGAACACCCGCTACACCTACCTGACGGACCAGCGCAACGATGTGGAGAAGGCCAAGGGCGAGCTGCAGAACATCATCGGCGAGATCACTGAGGAGATGACCAAGATTTTCGCCGAGCAGTTCAAGCTGCTGTCCGAGAGCTTCCAGACCACCTTCCAGGAGCTCTTCGGGGGAGGGACGGCCAGATTGGAACTGGAGGACGAGGAGGACATCCTGGGCTGCGGCATCGAGATCAAGGCCCAGCCGCCGGGAAAGACCCTCAAGACCATCTCCCTGCTGTCCGGCGGCGAGAAGGCCTTTGTGGCCATCGCGCTGTATTTCTCCATTCTGAAAGTCCATCCAACGCCCTTCTGCGTGATGGACGAGATCGAGGCGGCCCTGGATGACGCCAACGTCACCCGCTACGCCCGCTATATGCGGACGCTGGCAGGCCGGACCCAGTTCATCGTCATCACCCACCGCCGGGGAACCATGGAGGAGGCCGACGTCCTCTATGGCGTCACCATGCAGGAGCAGGGCGTGAGCAAGATCCTGACCATCAATCTGAATGACATGGCGAAAGAGCTGAAGATCAAATAAGGAGCGGAATCCATGAAGCGCAAGCATAAACAGATACTGATCATCTGGGTGGGCCTGCTGGCAGGCCTCCTTATCTTCCGGGGCGGATGGATGACCTATGCAGGGCTGCTGATTTTCCTTTTGGATCTGGGGCTGGTGTGGTGGCTGCTGCGCTGCCCCCACTGCGGAAAGTCCGTTCGGGAGCTCCGACCGGATAAGACCTGCCCATACTGCGGCAAGAAAGTGGAGTGAACGGCGACCCGGCGCAAGAGGATTTGAAGCGATTGGGAGGACGATCTCATGACACTGCGCAGATGGACGATCCTGAGCGTTATCCTGCTAGTCCCGGGATTTGTTCTGCAGTTCCTCAGCAGGACCGTATTTGTACCGGAGGCGGGCGTGATCGGGGGACTGCTGCTGGCGGCGGGCCTTGCGATCCAGTTGTTCGTGATCCGCTGCCCGGAGTGCGGGGCACATCTGCCGCTTTTTCCCGGCGAATACTGCAAATACTGCGGAAACAGGTTGGACTGGGATAAGCCTCTCCGGCGCTGATTTCCGATTTGGGAGGATACCATGGGCTTTTTTGACAAGCTGAAAAAGATCACCACAAATCTCTTCTCCGGCTTCTCCGAGGCGGACGAGGCCTTTTTCGAGGAGTTGGAGGAGACGCTGATCCTGGCGGACCTGGGCATGGACACGGCGCTGGACGCCGTGGAAAAACTCCGCACGAGGGTCCGGAAGGAGAAGCTCCAGGACCAGGAGGCGGTCAAGGCCGCCCTCCGGGACATTTTGGCGGAGGAGATGGACGTGGGCGGCACGGAGCTGGATCTCTCGACCCGGCCTGCTGTGGTGCTGTTCATCGGCGTCAACGGCGTAGGCAAGACCACGTCCATCGGCAAACTGGGCTATCAGCTGAAAAGCGAGGGCAAGCGGGTCCTCTTCTGCGCGGCGGACACCTTCCGGGCCGCAGCGGCGGACCAACTGCAGATCTGGGCGGAGCGGGCCGGCTGCGAACTTGTGCGCCAGCACGAGGGGGCTGACCCCGGCGCGGTGCTGTTCGACGCCCTGCAGGCTGCCAAGGCAAGAGGGGTGGATGTGGTGCTGTGCGACACTGCCGGCCGCCTCCACAACAAGGCTAACCTGATGGCGGAGCTCGCCAAGCTCTCCAAGATCATCGACCGGGAATGCCCCGGCGCCGCACGGGAGACGCTGCTGGTGCTGGATGCCACCACCGGACAAAACGGCCTGATCCAGGCCCGCCAGTTCAAGGAGGCCGCAGGACTCACCGGCATCGTGCTGACGAAGCTGGATGGCACGGCCAAGGGCGGCATCGTCATCGCCATCGCCAAGGAGCTGGGCGTACCGGTGAAGCTGGCCGGTGTGGGCGAGGGGGTGGACGACCTGAAGGCCTTCGACGCGAAGGAATATGTGGAGGCCATTATTTGAGCGGCAGCAGAGAGACAAGGATCACCATTTGGAATCGGAGAAAACTGATCTCTGTGTCGTCGCAGCAGATGTACTTTCGGATCCGCGGGGCGCTTTCAGATGCCGGGCTCTCCAGCGGCACCAGGACCCGGGGCCTATACGCCGCGGCTGCCCGCCGCAGCAGGGGGCCGCTCCGACTGCTGTACAGGACAGCGTCCTGACCTACACCATCTATGTTCACAGAGATGACTATGACCGTGCGTTCGCGGCGATCCAGTCCTCTCTGCGGGGAAAATGAAAAGGAGCGCATACCATGACCAGACAAGACGGACGGGCATTTGACGAGCTGCGCCCGATCAAAATCACCCCTGATTTCGTAAAATTCGCGGAGGGCAGCTGTCTCATCCAGTGCGGCGACACCATGGTTCTCTGCTGCGCCAGCGTGGAGGACCGGGTGCCGCCCCATGTGCCGGAGGGCACCGGCTGGGTGACGGCGGAGTACTCCATGCTGCCCCGGGCCAACCGGGAGCGCAGCAAGCGGGACATCGCCAAGCTGAAGCTCTCGCCCCGCAGCGCAGAGATCCAGCGGCTGGTGGGCCGTTCCCTCCGGGCCGCCGTGGACCTGGCGAAGCTGGGGGAGCATACCATCACCATCGACTGCGACGTGCTCCAGGGCGACGGCGGAACCCGCACCGCCTCCGTCACCGGCGGCTTTGTGGCGCTGGCTCTGGCCTGCCGGAAGCTGGTGGAGGAGGGCGTGCTGGCCTCCAATCCCATCCGGCATTTCGTCACCGGGGTGTCTGCGGGAATCGTCGGGGAGACCCTTATGCTGGATTTGCAGTACAGCGAGGACAGCCGTGCCCAGGTGGACCTGAACTGTGTGATGAATGAGCTGGGGGAGATCATCGAGCTCCAGGGCACCGGCGAGGGCCGGGCCTTCACACCCCAGGAGCAACAGGAGCTGGTGCGCTTGTGCGCCAAGGGCAACCGGGAGCTGCTGAAGCTCCAGCGGGAGATTTTGAAGCGATAAAACCACAAATTGAAAGAAGAAGATGGTTTCCGTGGCGCAGGTATTCGAGATGATTATGCTGATCTGCTTCGGCCTGTCCTGGCCCTTCAACATCACAAAGTCCGTGCGCTCCCGTACTGCAAAGGGCAAGAGCCTATGGTTTGAGGTGTGCATCATCGTGGGCTATCTCTGCGGCTTGGCGGGGAAGTTCATCAGTGGAAATGTCACCTATGTGGCGGCTTTTTACATTCTGGATATCACCATGGTCACCATCGACCTGGTGCTGACCATCCGGAACAAGCGTCTGGACCGTGCGGCGGAAAAGGAGGAGACGGTATGAAATTCGTGTTGGCAACCCATAACCCCGGTAAGCTGAAGGAGATGGCGGATATCCTCTCCGGACTGGGGGTGGAAGTGGTGAGCCCCGCAGACGTGGGAATCTCCGTAGACGTGGAGGAGACCGGCACCACCTTTGCGGAAAACGCCATGCTGAAGGCCAAGGCCATCTGCGCGGCCAGCGGGCTGCCCGCCATCGCGGACGACTCCGGTCTCTGTGTGGACGCCCTGAACGGAGGACCCGGCGTGTATTCCGCCCGTTACGGCGGGGAGGAGCTGGACGACCGGGGGCGGTATACCCTGCTGCTGCAGAACATGCGGGGACAGACTACCC
>URUC01000013.1 GCA_900550965.1 uncultured Collinsella sp.
GTTGACGACCAGCAGGTCGGCGCACTTGCCGGCCTCGATGGAACCGGTCTCGTCCTCGATGTGGCACATCTTGGCACCGTTGAGGGTGGCGCAGGTGATGGTCTCGACCGGGGTGAAGCCGATCTTGTCGACAAACTCGTACATCTCCTCGATGGAGCAGGTGCCGTACGGGGTGACGAAGGAGAAGGAGTCGGAGCCGATCGTCATGACGACGCCGCGCTTCTTGGCCTCGCGCAGGCAGTCGTAGTTGCGCTGCAGCTCCTTCTCGACCAGGGTGCCCTCGTACTTGTCGTGCAGCTCGGGGACGTAGACGGGCGGATAGGTGGCGTACCAGGTGGGCAGGAAGGCGATCGTCGGCGTGAAGAAGGTGCCCTGCTCGGCCATGAGGTCCATGGTGCGCTCATCGATATCGAAGCCGTGAATCAGCTGCTCGCAGCCAAAGCGGACGGAATCGTAGGCAGCGGCGTGGTTGTTGTAGCAGTGGCTCCACACGGGGATGCCGACCAACTTGGCCTCTTCGATCACGGCCTGGATCTCCTCGGAGCAATAGTGCTGGTCGCGACCGGAGTCCCAGCGCCAGATGCCGCCACCGGTAGCCCAGATCTTGATGGCATCGGGGTTCTCGCGCAGGCGACGACGGACGGCCTTGCGCAGATCCCAAGGACCGTCGACCTGATCGCCCCAGGGGTGCGATTCCTTGTTGAGCTCCTGGCTGCAGTGGTGGGAGTCACCGTGACCGGCAACACGGCAGAAGCCCAGGCCGGTGGCCAGAACGCGCGGCCCCTTAAAGACGCCCTTGTCGATGCAGTCACGGATCTGGATACCAAAGCGGCCGATCTCGCAGACGGTGGTGAGGCCGTGGGTGAGGCAGTCGTAGGCCTGCTTGACGGCAACGGCCTGCTTCTCGAGGAGCGGCTGCATGACCCAATCGGTGTCATCGTCGGTCAGGTTGCCCGAGAAGTGCAGGTGGGTGTCGATCAGGCCGGGAAGGACGGTCTTGCCGGCGGCGTCGATAACCTCAACGCCCTCGGGAAGGTCCTGCATAGTGCCGGCGTACTCGATCTTGCCGTTGTCGTCGACGAGAACGAGGGAGTTCTCGACCGGCTCGGCACCGGTACCGTCGATGAGCTTGCCGCCAACGATTGCATACTTAGTGGACATGGTTCCTCCTTATGGATCCATATAGTGGGCGAGGCCGTGTTGGGTTAAGGCCTCACAAAACTACCCAAGTGGTGCCGGGTTCGGTGCGCGGAAGAGAGGATCCCGCGCACCCGATCCGCCCCGGCTAGGCGCTACTTTTTGCGGGAATTGGTAAAGGCCATAAGAGCCAGGCCAATGGCCAGCCAGCCGATCACGATGCTCCACTCCACCATGTTGAGGGAGGCGGGAGAGAACGGAATCACGAGCAGCCCGATGATGACGGCGCAGGCAGCGACAGCGAGGCAGATGCCAAACTTGCCGCCGGGCACCTCGTAGGGACGAGGCAGGTCGGGCTCGGTGAAGCGCATGCGCAGGCAAGCGAGGGCGACCATGCCGCAGGAGAAGATGAAGGCGAGGGCCGACACGTTGGTCAGAGGAATGAGCATGTTCTTGCCCAGGAACGGACCGATGACGGTGATGACGCCCAGGACGACGCAGGCGAGCTTGGGAGCGCCGGACTTGGGATCGACCTCGGCGAACTTCTCGGGCAGCTGGCCCTTGCGGCCCATGGCGAGCATGATGCGGCTCGTGGCGCCGTAGAAGGAGTTCATCGGGCCCATGGGTCCAAGCGTGGCGATGACGAGCATGGCCAGGTACAGGAGCATGTTGATGCCCTTGAGGCAGGCAAGCGCGGGAACCGGGCTCTTAACAAACTCATGCCAGTCGAGGATGGTGCCGAACGAGTAGATGCAGACCATGTAGAAGCCGCCTGCGGCCAGCAGGGCTAGGGAGATGATCTTGCCGAACTTGTTCCAGTTGAGGCCCTCGGCTGCTTCCTCAGCCTGCTGAGGAATGGTGTCGAAACCGGCGTAGAAGAACGGGGTCAGAACCAGGACCGACACGATGCCGGCGAACAGGCTGGTGCCCTCGGTAGCGGGCTTGCCGCCACCAGCGCCGGTGACCTGGGAGAACACGGGCATGGCGTGTTCCGGCGAACCGGTGAACAGCGAGACGCCCATGGCGAGCAGCATGCCGCAGAGCAGGGCCTTGGTCAGGAAGGCCTGGAGCTTGGCGGCCGAGCTGGCACCGCGGAAGTTGAGGAAGATGACGTAGACTGCAAAGCCGAGCGCGATCAGCGTCGGGAACAGGTAAACGTCGGCGCCCAGGATGGTATAGAGCTTGACGGCACGCAGCCACTCAAGACCGGGCAGGCTGCCGAACATCTCGGACACGAGGGTCGAGATAGCGATTGCCTCCCACGGGCACAGGATGCCGTTGCCCAGGGCCAGGAGCCAACCGGTGATATAGCTCAGCGTACGGCCAAAGCTACGATCGACATACTCGACGATGCCGCCCGAGATGGGGATAGCAGCCGTGAGCTCACCGAAAACAGCTCCGACGGGCACGAGAAAGATTGCACCCAAGAGGAATGCGATCATAGCGGGAACGGGACCGCCGCCCACGACCATCCAGTCGCCGACCTGCAGAACCCAGCCAGTTCCGATGATGGCACCGAAACCGATGGTGAAGAAGTTCCAGAGCGAAAGCGTTTTCTTCATGCCGCCGTTACCTTCGACTGCAACTTCTGCGTTCTTGTCCGCCATTGTTCCCCTCCTTTCCTTATTGACGCCTCTTTGGCGTCACCCCTTGCGCGGTCTGTTTTGCCGCGCGCTTTTATTTCGTGGCTTTACAATACGGCCTTGGCACAGCAGCGCCGCTTGTGGCTCGACCGAAGGCAGAACTGCAAAACGAGCGGCGCCGTTTTTGGGACGAACGGCACGGTTTGCCGCTCATTGTTGTCGCCCGTCCGACGGGCGTACGCTCATCGGACGCATATAGAGATGTTTTTGAGGCCGTGTGTTTTGCGCCTTTCGTACCGTTTACCGAGCTTTTGACGCGCAGACCCATTTGTTGCACATCTTTTTTGTAGGATAGACAGGTTATACATGAGACAAGGCGGTACGAATGGCATACGGATACAACGACGGTGATCAACGGCGACAAAGCGTTCGCCTTGCTGGCCGCACCACGCCGACGCCCAGAAGTGCCACGAGCAGCAATCCGCAACGCCCTCAAGAGCAACCCAGGCCTTCGTCTCGGCAGCAGACAAACAGAACACGGCAGAGTGGCCGTCCGAGCACGGGCACAAGCGCACAGCAAGATAGCCGCTTGGGCGCGCACTCGACAGCGCCAAGCCGAGGTTCCGCAACTGCGCCGCAACGGCGCACGTCAGCCCGGCAGCCATATCAACCGCTTCTTTTCGCATCCCCAAGGCGGACGCGACGGCAAGCCCTACCGCTCGACATCGTACGTGAATGCCCCCGCCCTGCCGGCTCGTCGGCTTTGCCTCGCACTGTGCTCTATCCTCATCTGTCTGGTCTTTGTGCTTATGAGCTCCTGTATGTCCCACGGCTCGGCCGGTCTCGAGCCCACCGCCGAGGACAAGCTACTCAAGGCCCCCGTCGCGCCCGGTTATTCTTTCGCCTTTTCGACCCCGCGCTCGCAATGGCAAGCCGGCACGATGCCCCATATCTATCAGATCGACCCTGCATGGTCGGAGCTGCCTTACGCCGGCGGTACCATCCGCCAAAATGCCTGCGGGCCTACGTGCCTCACCATGGTCTATATCTTTAAGACGGGACGCACCGATATGACTCCCGTCGATATGTGCGCGCTTTCCGAGGCAGGCAATTACGCCCCCACCGGTGCAACCGAATGGTCGTTTATGACGAGCGGTGCGTGGCAGTTGGGACTTAACGGAACGGAGCTTCATAACGATCGCGACTCGATGACTCAGGCGCTACGTTCGGGAGCGCCCATTATCGCATCGGTTCGTCCCGGCACCTTTACCAGTGTTGGACACTATATCGTGCTCTGGGGCATCGACGATGCCGATCAAGTGGGAGTCTACGACCCCAACTCGGCCAGCCGCAGCGCCCGTCGCTGGGGTGTCGTAGAAGTCCTCAACGAAATCGAAGCCATGTGGGCCTACTACTAGTCATTGGGCACTCATTGGGGACAGACTTAAATGAGTGGTCTCTGGATGCCCGGAACTGCTGGCACGGAAAGTGCACCCCGCTTTGAAGTTCGATAGCGGGATGCGCCTTCCGTTAGCGGCCTGTTTGGGAAACTGGGGGCCATTTTTCGGGCAACTTCAGGGATGTATTTTCCGGTTGAGGGCCCCGGGGAAACTGTGCCCCATTTTGGACGCTCATTGTGGGATGCACTTTCCGCAGTTGATTGGTGCTACTCATTTAAGTCTGTCCCCAATGACTACCGATAGCAAAAGCCCCGCAGCCGGAGCGGACTGCGGGGCTCATGAAGAGAGGCTAGTTTGTGGGCGTCTTGCCTGGCGCCCACGGGAGAGGCAACAGAGTAGAGGCTACTCGTGAATGCGGGTACCGGAGAGACCGGCCATGGTCTCGGCGGCCTTGTCCAGGGCACCGATGATGCAGGTGCGGCCCTTGCGGGAGCGGGCAAACTTGATGGCGGCGCGGACCTTGGGCTCCATGGAACCCTTGCCGAACTGGCCCTCGTCGGCCAGGCGCTCGGCCTCGTCGGCGGTGATGTCCTCGAGCTCCTCCTGGTTGGGCTTGCCAAAGTTGATGGCGACATGCTCAACGGCGGTCAGCAGGAACAGGACGTCGGCGTCGCAGTCCTCGGCCAGCAGCTCGCCGCCCAGGTCCTTGTCGATGACGGCGGGAACGCCCTTGTAGCAGCCCTTGTTCTCGTAGTCGCGGACGACGGGGATGCCGCCGCCACCGCAGGCGATGACGATGAACTCGTTGTCGAGCAGGTTGAGGATGGAGTCAGCCTCGACGATCTTCTTGGGATCGGGAGAAGCGACGACGCGACGCCAGCCGCGGCCGGAATCCTCGACGAAGACCTTGGAGGGATCCTCGGCCATGAACTCCTTGGCCTGCTCCTCGGTGTAGAAGGGACCGATCGGCTTAGTCGGGTTCTTGAACGCGGGATCGTCGGGATCGCACTCGATCTGGGTGACGACGGTGGCGGCGTGCCAACGCTTATAGCGTTTGTGCATCTCGCGGCCGATGCCCTGCTGCAGGTGATAACCAATGTAGCCCTGGGACATGGCGCCGCACTCGGGCAGCGGCATCTCGGGGGTACCGATGGCATCGTGGGCAGCGGCGAAGGCGTTCTGGATCATGCCGACCTGCGGGCCGTTGCCGTGGGTGATGATGATCTCGTTGCCCTGCTCGATAAGACCAAGGAGAGCGTGAGCGGTGTTGCTCACGGCCTCGATCTGCTCGACGGGGTTGTTGCCGAGGGCGTTGCCGCCGAGGGCGACGACAATACGATCGGGCTTGCCAAGAGGCTTAGACATTGCTGGAATCCTTTCTGTAAAAGGCCTACAACCCATTAATAACCCGCGTCCGTGCGATACGCGAGTTTATTAAGGTTTATATTCTCTTTATCGCTCATTTTATTCATTTTGAAAATACCTAAGCGGCGAACGGTCGATTTTACCCGCTCAGCGTAAAGAAGCCCAGTTCAGGCATATCTACGCCATTTACGTGCAACTTTATTTAAATAGAGCAGGGATTAGACCAGATTATGCAAACTATATCTTTGCTAAACACAAAACGGACAGCGCAATATCTTACTCGCACTATACGCGATTCTATACATTAATTTGACGAGTATGCACCCCTGCAAAAACATGGGGCTTTTCATCCAACATAAGGGATAGCCGATCGCGCTTCACCCCGCGGCAAGCGACTGCGAGTTCGCAGTATGGAACTTTACCGTCGGCTTCTGCATGAACGCTGCCGACGCCCTTTCGCTCCTGCGCGCCCAAGCAGCCGAGAACGCTAACGGCGCCACTGTCAACCTGGCCACCCTCAACAACGGCGCCGCCAGCCTTTTCGCAAAGTACCGTGCTGGCTCGCTGGCTTTGAGGCCTAAGTGAGCTTTGCTATTTGCCAATTTTTGTATGATTTGGGTCAAATCTATTTGTCACTTTTTGTATGATTAGGGGCAAATCTATTTGCCAATTTTTGTCAATGAGGTGTTTTAATGCTACGCCGCAAGGTCACTGATAGGCTTTTGAGCTGGAAGAATAACTCCCATAAGGCCCTGCTTGTTACCGGTGCGCGTCAGATTGGCAAGAGCTATGCGATTCGCGCGTTTGGAAAGAGCAACTACGCTTCGTATTATGAGGTCAATCTGCTACTTGATGCCGAGGCAAGAGACGTACTTGTTGGCGCTAAGAACTCCATTGACTTCATCAACCGTGTGGCCCTTCTTGCGGATGCACCGCTTGTTGAAGGAGACACGCTTATCTTCGTCGATGAGATTCAGGAGTATCCGCAGATCGTTACACTTATGAAGGCGCTGGTCGAGGACAGACGCTTTAGCTATGTCTTCTCGGGGTCTATGCTTGGGACTGAGTTTAAGGGGATCTCTTCTTTTCCGGTAGGGTATGTCGAGCACATTGTTATGCGGCCGATGGATTTTGAAGAGTTTTGTTGGGCAAACAGCGTCAGCGAAAATGTGCTTGAAGATATTCGCAGCCGCCTTGTCGAGAGACGTCCCGTCGAAAACTATATTCATGAGGCGATGCTCAAAAACTTTAGAGCCTATATCGTTTGCGGCGGCATGCCGGAGGTCGTTCAGAACTATATCGATTCGGGCTATTCGCTCGTGAGAACGCGTGAGCTTCAAATTCAGCTAGTCGATCAGTACAAAAGCGATATCTCTAAATATGCATCGACTCGAGCGTTTAACGTTCGCTCCATTTTCGAGCAAATTCCCGTTCAGCTTGAGGCGGAGTCCCATCGCTTTATCGTCTCGTCTCTAGGCGAGGGAGCTCGTCTTCAAAAATACGAGCAGGATTTCCTATGGCTGGTGAACGCAGGCGTTGGATTGATGGTCCCCCAGGTGACGGAGGCACGAAGTCCTCTCAAGAGGACGGAGAAAGCGACGGCCTTTAAACTATACGAGTCCGATACAGGTATGCTCGCATCGCGGTATCCCGGCAGCACGGCACGCGCTGTATATCTAGATATGAAAACCCCCAACCTCGGCGGTCTCTATGAGAACGTGGTCGCACAGGAACTCGTTGCCCTCGGAGCAGATACGTGGTACTACCAAACGCGTGAGGTCGGTGAAGTCGACTTTGTAATCGAAGGTGCCCGCGGGCATGTTGTCCCAATCGAAGTCAAATCGGGCAAGAAAGTTCGAGCACATGCAGCCCTCGACCGTTTGATGAGTGTGGGCGAGTACAAAATTCCCGAGGCCGTTGTGCTGAGCCACGAAAACCTTTGCAAAGAGGGCAAGATCCTTTACGTTCCAATCTATATGACATTCTGTCTCGATGAGTTTATGGAAAAGGACGACCCCAACAACGATTTCTCGTTTGCACCCATATCTCTCTAGGTCATCTGAGTCCGCAAGCCAGCCCCCACGCCCAAAGTACTGCGCCTTTCGCGCCAAAGGCGCGAAACAGCAAGGGGATAGAAGGCAGCGACAACCAACTCCCCCACTATGCCCAAAGTGCTGCGATGTTTCGCGCAAAGCGCGAAACAGCACTGGGGCAGCAGAAGGCCACAATCAGCTAGCCCTCCATGCCCAAAGTGGCGCGTGGTTTCGCGGCCACGCCGCGAAACAGCGACCGGGACAAGGCACCCCCACAGCCACGTCCTTCATTCAGCCCCACAATCCGAGGACGTAGTCGTAGCAGGATCTGAGGGCTAACCTTCGCGGACACTCCGCAGGACGAAAGAACCCCCGCCGCACGCAGTGCGCAGCGGGGGTTCTTTCATGTCCGAGGACGTCCGCGAAGGTTAGCCCTCAGATCCTGCGGTGGGAGACCTAGGCCTCGTTGTACACCGTCTTGAGCTTCAGCAGGTGAGCGTAGCGATCCATAGCGGCCTGCTCGTTCTCCTTGAAGAGCTCCTCGGCGCGCTCGGGGAAGGAACGCGTCAGCGAAGCGTAACGGGCCTCGTTCATCAGGAACTCCTGATAACCGCCCGCGGGCTCCTTGGAATCGAGCGAGAACTTCTTGCCGGCAGCAGCCTCGGGGTTGAAGCGGAAGAGGTTCCAGTAACCGCACTCGACAGCCTTCTTCATCTCGGCCTGGCAGTTCTGCATGCCGCCCTTCTTGATGGAGTGCATCTCGCAGGGGCTGTAGCCGATAATGAGGGACGGGCCGTCGTAGGCCTCGGCCTCGTGGATGGCCTTGAGAGTCTGAGCCGGGTTGGCGCCCATGGCGACCTGCGCCACGTAGACGTAGCCGTAGCTCATGGCAATCTCGGCCAGAGACTTCTTCTTGGTCACCTTACCGGCAGCGGCGAACTGAGCGACCTGGCCCAGGTTCGAGGCCTTGGAGGCCTGACCGCCGGTGTTGGAGTAGACCTCGGTGTCGAAGACGAAGACGTTGACGTTGTGGCCGGAAGCCAGGACGTGATCCAGGCCGCCGAAGCCGATGTCGTAGGCCCAGCCGTCGCCGCCGAAGATCCAGAAGGACTTCTTGGTGAGGTAAGCCTTGTCGGCGAGGATCGCCTTGGAAGCATCGCAGCCGCACTTCTCGAGCTCGGCAACGTAGGCAGCGGCAGCGGTCTTGGAGGCCTCGGCGTCGTTGACGGAGTCGATCCAAGCCTGGCCGGCAGCCTTGAGCTCATCGGACGGACCATCGGCAGCGATGATGTCCTGGGTAGCGGCGATCAGCTTGTGCTGAACGGCCTCATAGCCAACGGCCATGCCCAGACCGTGCTCGGCATTGTCCTCGAACAGGGAGTTGTTCCACGCCGGGCCGTGACCGTCCTTGTCCTTGCAGTAAGGAGCGGTGGCAGCGGGGTTGCCCCAAATGGAGGAGCAGCCGGTGGCGTTGGAAATGAACATGCGGTCGCCGGCGACCTGGGTCACCAGACGTGCATAGGCGGTCTCGGCGCAGCCGGCGCAGGAGCCGGAGAACTCCAGGTAGGGCTGCTTAAACTGGCTGCCCTTGACGTTGGCCGCGATGAGCTCCTTCTTCTCGGAGACGTTCTCGACCATGTAGTCCCAAACGGGCTGCTGGTCCATCTCCTGCTCGGTGGGAACCATCTCGAGGGCGCCCTTGGGGCAAACCTTGACGCAGTTGGTGCAACCCATGCAGTCGAGCGGGGACACAGCCATGGTGAACTTCATGCCCTTGGCCTTGGGGCCCATGGCGTCGAGCGTGCGGGTAGCCTCGGGCGCGGCGGCAGCCTCGTCCTCGGTCATCGCGAACGGACGGATGGTGGCATGCGGGCACACGTAGGCGCACTGGTTGCACTGGATGCACTTGGTCTCGTCCCAGTGGGGAACGACCACGGCGACGCCGCGCTTCTCGTATGCGGAGGCGCCCAGCTCAAACTGGCCGTCGGCGCAATCGACGAAGGCGGAAACAGGCAGGCTGTCGCCGTCCATGCGATCGATGGGCTCGAGCAGGTTCTTGACCTGCTGGGCGATAGTGGACTTGGTCTCCTCGGAGAGCTCGACGGGGGCGGCATCCTCGGCAGTAGCCCAGTCGGCCGGAACCTCGAACTTACGGAAGGCGGTAGCGCCGGCATCGATGGCCTTGTGGTTGGCGTCGACGATAGCCTGGCCCTTCTTCATGTAGGACTTGGTAGCCGCGTCCTTCATGTACTGCAGGGCATCCTCGGCGGGCAGGACCTTGGCCAACGCGAAGAAGGCGGACTGGAGCACCGTGTTGGTGCGCTTGCCCATGCCGACCTTGGCCGCCAGGTCGATAGCGTCGATCAGGTAGACGTTGACGTTGTTGTTCGCGATGTAGCGCTTGGCCACGGCGGGCATGTGCTCGGCGAACTCCTCGTCGCTCCACTGGCAGTTGACCAGGAAGGTGCCGCCCGGCTTGACGTCGCGGACCATCTTGAAGCCCTTAACGATGTAGCTGGGGTTATGGCAGGCGACAAAGTCGGCCTTGGTCACGTAGTACGGCGAACGGATCGGGGAATCACCAAAGCGCAGGTGCGAGACGGTGACGCCGCCGGTCTTCTTGGAGTCGTACTGGAAGTAGGCCTGGACGTACTTGTCGGTGTGGTCGCCGATGATCTTGATGGAGTTCTTGTTGGCGCCGACGGTACCGTCGCCACCCAGACCCCAGAACTTGCACTCGATGGTGCCGGGGGCTGCGGTGTTGGGCGCATCCTCGGCCTCGGGCAGGCTCAGGTTGGTCACGTCATCGACAATGCCGATGGTGAACTCACGCTTGGGCTCGTCCTTCTTGAGCTCCTCGAAGACAGCGAACGCGGACGCGGGAGGCGTGTCCTTGCTGCCCAGACCATAACGGCCGCCGACAACCTTGATGCCCGTCTTGCCAGCCTCGTAGAGAGCGGAGACGACGTCCTGGTAGAGCGGCTCGCCGATGGAACCCGGCTCCTTGGTACGGTCCATGACGGCGATCTTCTGGACGGTCTCGGGGAGAACGTCGACGAAGTGCTTGATGGAGAACGGACGGAACAGACGAACCTTGACCAGGCCGACCTTCTCGCCGTGCGCGTTGAGGTAGTCGATGACTTCCTCGAGCACGTCGCAGAAAGAGCCCATGCACACGACGACGCGGTCGGCATCGGGAGCGCCGTAGTAGTTGAACAGGCCGTAATCGGTGCCGAGCTTCTCGTTGATCTTCTTCATGTAGCCCTCGACGACGGCGGGAAGCTCGTCGTAGACCTTGTTGCAGGCCTCACGGTTCTGGAAGAAGATATCGCCGTTCTCATGGCTGCCGCGGGTGTGCGGGTGCTCAGGGTTGAGCGCATGGTCGCGGAAAGCCTGGACGGCGTCCATGTCGCACATCTCGGCAAGATCCTTGTAGTCCCACATGGCGACCTTCTGGATCTCGTGGCTGGTGCGGAAGCCGTCGAAGAAGTTAAGGAACGGGGTCTTGCCCTCGATGGCGGCAAGGTGAGCCACCGGCGAGAGGTCCATGACCTCCTGGACGTTGCCCTCGGCGAGCATGGCGAAGCCGGTCTGACGACAGGCCATGACATCGGAGTGATCGCCAAAAATGTTCAGGGCGTGGGAAGCGACGCAACGCGCGGAGACGTGGAAGACGCCCGGGAGCTGCTCGCCCGCGATCTTGTACATGTTCGGGATCATCAGGAGCAGACCCTGAGAAGCCGTGTAGGTGGTGGTCAGAGCACCGGCGCCCAGCGAACCGTGAACGGTACCGGCTGCACCTGCCTCGGACTCCATCTCGACGACCTTGACCGGGGTGCCGAAGATATTCTTGCGACCCTGGGCCGCCCACTGGTCGACATGGTCGGCCATCGGGCTGGACGGCGTAATGGGATAGATTCCCGCTACCTCGGTGTACGCATACGAAACATATGCGGCCGCCTCGTTGCCGTCCATAGACTTAAACTTACGCGCCATATACCCCTCTCCTCTCATATAGGTATACAGGCCCCGGCGATCGCCGGGATGTTGGCGTGATGGGATTTACGCTGTTGCTTCCAATCATCTGGCAGGCAGGCTCAGCAGCAGGTACATGGCGTGGAGAGAAGACATGCCGAGGCGAGGGGCAGCTGATGCGCCCTACAGGCCCGACCGCCCGTCTTGCACATGACCGAGCGCCGCAAAGGCCGCATGCCGGATGCTCCCGGGCACGCCCCGGCGATGGGAAGCGCCCGCAACGGAAATCCGCATGCGGGTTTATTGTACCCCGCCGTCAAGTGTAATTTCGGCAAATATAGGCGGGCGGTAAAGGTTTACCTCGGGTGACTGCCGGGAGCAAAATGATCCCTTGGGGACGGAGGGACCATTTGGCGGGACTGGCTAGAGGGCACCGAAGAGGATGGCGTAGGTAGTGGATTCGCCGAGCTTGAGCTCGTCGCCGGGATTGAGTGGGGCGGAACGGCCGGGCTCGACCTGAATGCAGACGCGCGTGGCCCCGTTTACCACCACGGTTCCGTTGGTAGACGACAAGTCCTCGACGTGCCAGATATTTTGAGCATCGCACCAGATATGGGCATGGCGGGCCGAGACATCGTCGCCGACGTCGGTAATATCGCCCTCACCAGTGGCCAGCGCGCCAATCTCAACACCCTGCTCGCTCGGCTGAATCCAACGCGGGGCGCTCACGACAAAACTGTTTTGCACGCGCAGCAAGCCCAAGGGATGCGCCGGGGCGGGTTCGCGCTCGCCCGCGGTCATCGACATGCCAAGCGAACGCGGCGTGGAGGTGCCTCCGCCACAGGTCGCGTGCGCGTAGTCGATGGCATAGTTCACCGAGGACCGCACATCCGCCGAACAACCGACGGCGACAAACAGCACCAGCACGGCCTCGGCGCGCTCGGCGGGCATGAGTTCCGCCGCCTGGGACAGGCGATCGAGCGCGTTGCGATAGAGATTCGTGTCCTGGTGGCACTCTTCGAGCGCGCGTACCATCGGTTCACCTGCAGGGCCGCACACCATATTGATCACAGCCGTGGAGTCCATGGGATTGCGCTGGCGCAGGGCCAGCTGCGACATAATACGCGCAGCCGAGGTACCGTATTCGGCAAAGTAGCGCTGCTGAAGCGTGCCGACCGGCGCGCGAACGATAAAGCGGGAAACCCAAGAGCGATCGGCGGCTCGGCTCTGCGGGCTGCGGCCGTCGGCGAGCGGACGGGACGAAAGCACCAAGCCGCACAGCTCGATATGGCTCAAATGCGCCGCGCGCTTAAAGATGTCAAACATGGCCCCGCATGGGGTGAGCTCAACTTGAGGTGCCATGACCTAGGCCTCCTTGGTCGTAGAAATAGAATCGGACGATACTTCGACAGGTCCGCCAAAAGTACGGGCAGCTGCGGCTCCACCGGCAAGCGGAGTCGCCATCTGGACTTTTGTGCGTCGCGGTGCCGAAACGGGAAGTTCAAAGGCAAAGCCCATCGCAAGCAAAAACCACGTAAGCGTATAGGTTGCAACCAGAGCGGCAACAAGGCCGCCCATCACGGCGCGTTGGGAAAATACGCTACATGCAGCCACAACCAGCACCGGAACCTCGCAGGCAGAAAGCGCAAGCACACCCTGCAGGAAGCCCGAGCGCCGATTGCGCGCAAGTGCCCCCGCGACAACGCCGGCTATGCCTGGCAGCGCCAACGCCAGTGCGGCAATAATACCCGGTATCGACCCAGACCACACGAGCGATCCCAAAGTCGCCGTCACGCGAGCGCCCGACGCCAGCAGCGCGGCCGAAACCACGACCACAGCCCAAACCACGCCACAGACGACCGCCGCGCCGACCATCAGCGCGCGACGAACCGCGCGGCCAGACGCATCCATGGGGCACGGCGTGAGCGGCTCGCCGCGGAGCGAACGACCGACATTTTGCGCATAGTGGTCACAAAACGCCGAGAGCGCCGCCTCGACCGCCGCCGGCTCGGGACGATCTTTTTGATGGCTGGACAGACAGGCCATCACCACGTCGAACAGCTGGGCATCGACAAACGCCAGCGCATCGCGTAGCTCCTCGGAATCCGGCTCAAGCCCCAGCTGCTGGGCCTGCTCGGCCGCGGCGAGCGCCACATCGGGCTCACGACGAAGCAGCTGAGTCAAATCGCAACCGGGCGCATGGGCACCAATGGGATAGTCGGGCCGCGTGTCCATCTTGAGACGGTAGGGGCTGGCGATGTCGCGCGTCTTTTTGCGCGAACCCGAGGTGCCCGAAGCGCTCGGCGCGGCTTCGTATGGCGCGACGCCGGCAATGAGCTCGTAAACCGTGCTTGCCGCGGCATAGACGTCGATCGCCGGCGACATACGCAAAGCGCGCAGGTCGGGAATATCGTCGGTGAGCATCTCGGGCGGGGCGTAGGCAACCGTCGCGCGACGCAGCGTGGCATAGCGCTCCGTAAACGACGCCTTGCCGCCGGTACCGGCCACGGCCGACGCAGGCTCAAGCGCCAGCGACGAGCCAAAGTCGATCAGGCACAGGTCAAAGGTGCCCTCGGCAAGCTGCCGGTCAAGCGGTAGACGCGCCGTACGCACCATAATATTAGCGGGCGAGATATCGCGATGGACAAAGCCCTCGCCCACCAGGCTCATACGGCAGAGCAGATCGAACAGGTCGCGACCCAGACGCGCCGCCACAAGCGGCGACAGGCGTCCGGCATCATCCACGGCAAGTCGCGAACGCAAGCGGGCAAGCGTCTCGCCCTCGACCCATTCCATGACAATTGCAGGCACACCGTCGACCTCGCCCCAGCCATAGAGACGGGGAAAGCCCTTAAGGCCCGAAAGGGCGCGATGGCATTCATATTCCTCGCGAAATGCCGCTTTGAACTTGGCGACCAGCGCCTCATGGGCGGCATCGTCGTCAAACTCATCGCGCGTCGGCAAGATGAGCTGTTTGAGTGCTACGGCCTCGCCTTGGGCGTTGACGGCACGCGTCACGCGGCCGATACCGCCACGGCGCATGGTGGCATCGTCGGCAAACAGCATCGTAAAACGACGCAGATAGGCAGGCAGTTCGTCCTGACCGAGCGCAATGGCCGGCTCAAACCCGTCGACACGCGCCAGGCGCAAGCCGACCATGGGATCGCGACCGAGCGATTGTGGTGTGGTGGATGCAAGATCGGTCATCATAGGGCAAGCGCCGCCACGTTATTGTTGAAGTTACCGAGCGCGACGTCATCATCGCCGTAATGGCCGACCCATTGACATAGGTTGGTGTAACAGCCCCACAGATTGGCATACTGCTGATACCACTTTGACCGGGGCGAGAATGTCTGACGACCAAACTCGGCTCGAATGACAAACATCTCCCCGACCAGGCTGTCGCACGGCCTGGGATCTCCCGTAGAGTTATAGGTCGAAACCACGTCATTGGCGCGAGAAACATAGCCGTCGAGCATGTTGTACTTGGTTACAAGCCAACTGTGAATGCTCTCTTCCTCAGCAGCGGAAAGGCCACCGGAGTTTGCATCGTTGTCAGTGTTGCCGCCCGTCGAGCCGCCGTTTCCAGACCCTCCGGCAGAGGAACCCGACCCAGAGCCGCCGCCCGAACTCGACGAATCCGAGCCGGAGCCAGAAGTATCCGAGCTACCGGGCTTTCCGGACTGCTGGGCGTCCTGCTCCTTCTGCTGCTCGACCTTATTCACCGTTGCCGCCACGCTATTGTTGGACAACCGATCGATGATCTTGGTGTTGGTGAGCACGATGGTTTTGCCATTGGCAAGCGTGACTTCGTTGTCCGGGGCCTCGGCGCCGTCCGCGTCGCCGGTGCCAAACACAATATGCGCGACCACACTTGCCCAAGCATATCCAGTCGTGGTCCCCAGGTCACTTTTGACCTCATGCCCCACGCGCGGTTCGCGTGCGGCATGTGCCTGCATCATGGACGGCACGGTCATGCCATAGGCAGAAACGCCAGCTATGACCAGCACCAGCGAGCAAGACAGCAGTGCGTACGCCCGCGGCGCCAAGCCCAGTCGGCGTCGCATGCGCACCGCGGCGCCGCGCTTTGTCTGAGTGCCACCGGGCCGCATGCGTTCTCCTCCAACAAAAACACGCCGCTCGGGAGCGGCGCATTCATTCGAATCCATATTTGAGTGTATCAGCGAACCCAAAAGGTTGCGCAACGAATGGGCAAATTAAGGATGCGAGTGGAAGCATCCATGCGATAAGCGGATACAAAGCATCTTTGTTGCACAACAAACTTACAGTCGCACGGGGAAATTATGGCTACCCCGTGCGTCGCGATGAAGACATACGGCAGGAGCAGGCTCGCCACCTAAATCGTGCGACGGGCCTCGATGGCGCGCCCAAGCGTAAGCTCGTCGGCATACTCCAGGTCGCCGCCCACGGGAAGGCCGCTCGCCAGACGCGATACCTCAACGCCCAGCGGCTTGATAGTGCGGGCCAGGTAGCTCGCCGTGGTCTCGCCCTCGATATTGGGGTTGGTGGCGATGATGACCTCGTGGATGTCCTCGTGGCCCAAGCGTGCCAGCAGCTCACGAATGTGCAACTGCTCGGGACCAATCTTGTCCATGGGACTGATCACGCCGCCCAATACGTGGTAGAGACCGTGGTAGCTGCCCGTGCGCTCAATCGCCTGGACATCGCGCGGCTCGCCCACCACGCAAATGCGAGTGGTATCGCGCATCGAATCCTGGCAGATGGAGCACTCGTCGGCCGTGGCGTAGTTAAAGCAGCGGCTGCAAAAGTGAACCTCCTGCTTAACCTCCAGGATAGCCTCGGCCAGGCGGCGCGCCTCCTCGGCATCGGCCTCGAGCAGGTAATAGGCGATGCGCTGGGCCGACTTGGGACCAATGCCCGGCAGACGGCCCAGCTCATCGAGCAATTTTTGCAGACTATGGTTGACACTCATATATATGCGTGTCTTAGAACGGCATGCCCGGGATGTTGAGGCCGCCGGTGATGGCGCCCATCTGCTTGTTGGCGAGCTCGTTGACACCGCGGACGGCCTCGTTGACGGCAGCCATGATCATGTCCTGCAGCATATCGACGTCCTCGGGATCGAGGGCATCGGGGTCGATGGTGAGGTTGACGAGCTCCATCTCGCCGTTAACGGTCACCTTGACCATGCCGCCGCCGGCAGAGGCGTCGACGGTCTGGGACTTAAGGTTTTCCTGCGCGGCGGCAAGCTGCTCCTGCATCTTGCGAGCCTGCTTCATCATTTGCTGCATGTTCATACCGGCCATGATGGCTCCTTTACGTGCGGCCGCGCGACAAGCTGCAAGGGCAGCCGGAGCGCGACGGGACTTTCAAACTCAAAAATCGTACCACGGCGCGGGGCAAGCAAGCGGGGCGGACACGCTACCTCAGTCGATATACATGTCCTTGAGCGTGACGCACGCCCAAGATTATGCAAGGTCGAATTATGCAAGGTTGCATAATTATCTCAAGCTACATCTAGCAGAGCTGGAACCAGGCAGTTTATGCGTAGGGCTACAAGGCTACATGGCAAAATGCCGAGCCGCTGCTCGAGGCGGCACGCATGGCGGCTGGGTATAATTTGATTGTCATAGATGACGATTTGGAGGTGCCCTCGTGAATGTCCCAGCCGTACTCCAAAACATCCGCTCAAAACACCCCGTTGCATATGTGGTTCTCTATCTCTTTGTCGTCTGGGTATTACTGGTTATCATCACCCATGCCATAGCTTTTGGAGCAGAACTACTGATAGCCAGCTCGGACCAGCCCGTCGTCAAATGGGAGACGACCGATGAATGCACCGACGGAACCCGAACCATTTACTACAACAGCCCGTCCCTCTACCAAGAGTTCAAGGTCAAGATAAAGGACTCCAAGATTGTCGATGCCGAACTGGGCTCTTTATTTACAATCGGAGCAACCGTCAACGCCGAGCAAGTCGAGTACACGGACAGCCATGCGACGTATCGTATCGACCTCAGCATCCTAGGCCGACCGTCACGCGCCTGTCTGCTCGAATGCGATATACGCGGCACCACGTTGCACATGTCCGAAATACAGATGCGCCCGGGCAAGGGGTTCTCTTCTTGAGCAGTATACCCGCCTGCGCAGCTACTCCACCGGCTTGAAGATGGTGGACTGGCCGAAGACGCTGCGGATGAGGGCTTTGGCCTCGTCCTCGGTCTGCGGGATGCTCGGGGCTGCACCCTGATGGCCGAAGGGGCCGCCCGCACCGGAGTTGGACTCCCAGGGAGCTGCAGGAGCGTCCTCCTCTTTGGGGGCAGTTGCAGCGGACTTGGGCGCGGACGCCGCACCCGGCACGTCGAACGGAGGCAGATCGTCCCCACCAGCATCGGCAACAAAACCGCCAACCATGGCATCGTCGTAGGGAACCTGCTCGGATTCCCATGGCGCAGACGGCGCGGCGGGCTGAGCCTTGGGAGCGGACGCGCGCTCGGGCGCTCGGGGCGCGGGCTCGGTCGGGAGCTTGCCCGTGGCAGGAGCGCCGGCGGGGTTGTCGGAGCGCAGCCAGGGGGCTTTGCCCAGGTCAGACGACTTGGGCGCGGGCGAGGCAGGCTTGGGCGCGGGTGTCGGAGCAGCCGGTTTGGCCATGACGGGCTTAGGCGCCGACGGGGTCGGCGCCGCTATCGGTGCTGCTTTTGGCTGCGTCGCGCTGGCGCTCGAGGATGCAGGGGCCGCCGAGGACACGGGTTGCGGGTCCGCAGATACCGCAGCCCGTGCAGATGGAGAATGCTCCTCATGTTGAGGAGCCGGCGTGCCACCCCCATCCAGGACATAGTCGACGGTACGACGACCGAAGACCGCACTGACTGTCGGCAGGACCACCGACTGCGTGTCGGCGCGTCCAAGCATCTTGATGGCAAAGGTCGAGCCCGCGGGGAACGAGACCGTGAGCCTGGAGCCGTCGTCAGCCGTGGCGCGGGCATTGAGCAAAAGCCCCGCGTAGGAAGCCTGACGCGCCTTGACACGCTCGACAACCTCGGCCCATTTGCGCTGCAGCTCTCCGGCATCCTCGACCGCGGGCGTCTCGGCAGTACCGGCGGCGGCAACCTGGGCGGCATTGTTGGACTGGGGCTTAGGTGCCGGAGCGGTGGCAGGCGCGGGAGCCGCAACGGGCTGAGGCGTCGGAGTCGGCGCAGGCTGAGGTGCAGGCGCTGCAGGCTTGGAAGCTGACACGGACGCAGAACGGGACGCAGGCTGGGCAGCCGGAACAGCAGCACCACGGTCCCAAGGCATACCGCCCTGGCGCGCGGACGTAGCAGCGGGGGCAGCGGATGCCGCCGGAGCGGCAGCACGAGCGCCCGAAATTAGCGTCGGCTGTTGGGCAGCAGCGGGTACGGATGCTGCAGGCGCGGCGGCCTGAGCAGCAGCCACGCTCGCCGGCACGGCGCCGTTGGCAACCATGGCCTCCAAGCGGGCCACGCGCTCGGCCAATGCCTCAATCGTTAAATCGGCCTCGGGACGTGCCAGGCGCGTGCAGGCGATCTCGAGCACCAGGCGCACGTCGCTCGCGCCCCTCATCTCCAGTGCGGCATCGTCGAGCACCGTCAGCACACGGGCCAGGCGGTCGGCAGGATGCTCGCCAAAGGCAGCGGCCTCGGCAGCAAGCGCCTCGGCCTGCTCGGAGCCGCCCTCAAACAGCTCGGCACGGGCACCGGCAACGCAGGCAACGTACACGTCACGCACATGCGCCACCAGGTCGCGCGTCAGCTCCAGCAGGTCGTTTCCTTCCTCGACCTGCGCACGGATCAGTCCATAGAGCTCGGCAACATCGCGATCGGCAATGGCGCGGGAAAACTCGCCCAGAATCTGGTCCGAAACCTCGCCTAAAAGCGAGCGGGCGTCGTCCGCATGCACAGAACCGTTGCCAAAGACGCTCAGCTGCTCCAGCGCGGACAACGCGTCGCGCATACCGCCCTTGGCATGGCGCGCCACGATAGCCAGCGCCTCATCGTCGTAATCGAAGCCCTCCTGCTCGCACACGTATGCCAGGCGACGCTCGATATCCTCGTTGCCGATGCGATGGAAATCGAAACGCTGGCAGCGCGAGAGGATGGTCTCCAGAATCTTTTGCGGGTCGGTGGTGCACAGCACAAAGATCACGTGTGCCGGCGGCTCCTCGAGCGTCTTGAGCAGCGCGTTGAACGCCGCCGTCGTGAGCATGTGGACCTCGTCGATGATATAGATCTTGTACTTGCCGCGCACCGGGGCAAAGTTGACGGAGTTGATGATTTCCTCGCGCACATTGTCCACGCCCGTGCGGGAGGCGGCATCGAGCTCGTAGACATCGGGGTGGTTACCCTCGGCAATGAGCTCGCACTCCTCGCAAGTACCGTCGGGCATGCAGCCGCTTGCACCCTCGGCGCGCGCCGCCTCGGCATTGCGGCACAGCAGCGCCTTGGCCAGAATGCGCGCCATGGTGGTCTTGCCCGTGCCGCGCGGTCCGCAGAACAGGTAGGCGTGGGACAGGCGCCCCTCGGTGATGGCGTGCTCGAGCGTCGAGACGATATGCTGCTGGCCCACCACGGAGTCAAAGGTGAGCGGGCGATACTTTCGGTACAACGATTCCATGGGTGCTCCCCCGGGTATACTGAGTCTTGTTGCCGCGGCGGCCATGCGGTCGCACGGCATACTGCATTCCATAATAACCCGTACGGCGAGCCCGCCGCGATAGGAGTCCAAAGAGCATGGCAGACGCAGAGAGCAACCTCGTTCCCTCCGAAGCAGCCGACCAGGTCGAGGTCGCGCTCGAGGAGCAGGCCGCAGCCGACGACGGCATCCTGTACCTCAACGAGTACCAATACGAAAACGACCTCGTCACCGACTTCGCCCGCCTGGTCGCCTCGCCCAGGCGTCGCGGCTCGCTGTATGTCGCCGCGGCAATTGCCGCGCTCATCGGCATCGGCATGCTGGTGGCCGGCGGCAACTGGATCAAGTTTGGCGTCGTCTTGATCGTATTCGGCGCCTTTTTGGCCTGGTGGAGCAAAAACCTGCACCACACCCTCGCCCGCGACTTTATCGACGCCGTTGAGGCCGACGAGTCCATGGGTGGCCGCTATCGCCGCGTCGCCGCCAACGAGGACGGCCTGATGGTTTGGGGCACGAGCGGCAAGTCGCAGTTCTTCCCGTTTGAAAAGCTCGACCACGTGCTCGACGGCGAGCGCATCTTTGTGGCCATGTTCGCCGACCAGGGCGTGACGATCCCTAAGGACACCTTTGTCCGCGGCGATGCCGAGCAGTTCGGTCCCTTCCTTAAGGCGCGCATCAACAAAAAACTCCGCATCGAGACCAAACGCAAGAAGATGAAGGCAGAAAAGGCCGCTGCCGAAGCAAAACAGGGCGACAAGCCCCAGGAGACCAAGGGCAAGCAGCGCAAGCAGAAGAAGAGCAAGAAGAAGCGGTAGGCCGGCCGACACCGAAGGCGCCTCGTCCCGCGCCCGATTCCGGGCCGGGGCGCCTGGAATCGGGCGCGCGTACCGCCAATGGACCCGTTTTGCCTTGCTCTCGAGCTATTTCACTTCAAACCTTAAGAGCCTCCGCTCCGGCAGATCGGTCATCTTCATCGTGTAAGTCCCGGGAAATGCTTTCTCAAAACGGACGGTCTCGTAACCTTCGAAATAGTCGTTGGTGTTCTGCATCATAAATGGGACGAGCAACTCGTTTTCTGCCCCAACCTCCACGGCAAACGCAGCAGAGCCGCCAAGGACCGGCATGGCTTGCGTTATCAGATCGGTATTGACTACAAAATCATAGTTTGGCGCAGACTCCGGAACCAGATGCCAAACATACGCTTTGATTCCACCGTCGATATTATCCCTATTTCTGACACGCATCTTTACGGCGATAACGCACGTGATGTCGGCATCCTTCAGTCTCGTTTTCGTATCCACGGTGCCATATTTTGAATAATCGTCATGTGCTCGTTTGAGATACTCGCGCGGCGTGAGCAACTCTGCCCCGTCTATGCAAAACGAATACCCATCAGTCACCACATCCTTCGACCCCAGAAACGCTCCATCCATCGAGAGCCATTCGCCCTCCGCGTAATATTTCTCAGGAATGACCGTCCGGTTCCCGTTAACGACGCTCACCCTCATGCCCGCAAGGCCGGCAGCAGCACAGCAAAAAAGCGCGAGCGCCGATCTTCTCGTCCACAGGGTCTTCTTCATCGCGCTCACGACCTTTCCCGAACTTTCACAACGGCACCGTCGCGCATGCAGTAAACCCGATCGGCCAGTTCCTCGAGCACCTCTCCGTCATGGCTGGACAGAAGGACCTCACGACCCGTTGATGCCGCCATCGCCACAACGCGCTTGAGCATTTCAACGCCCGCTTCGTCGAGGGCATTCGTTGGCTCATCGAGAACAAGCAGCTTCGGCTTCTCCATAATTGCCGCAGCTATCCCCAGACGCTGCTTCATCCCAAGCGAGTATGCTCGGAACTTCTTTTTTTCGTCTGCATCGAGCCCCACGAGCCGCAGGGCAGAGCGAATGTCCTCGGGGGTGGCAACGCCCTTGATCTGAGCGATGAACTTCAGATTGTCGTAGCCAGACAGATATCCCAAAAAGGAAGGCGCCTCGATCAACATCCCCAGACTCGGCGGGAACGAGATGTCCGCCCCAAGCCTTTGGCCATCGATAGAGATTTCGCCTTCGGTAGGCTTGATCAACCCGCAAACCGCTCGCATGAGCATGGTCTTACCCGAACCGTTTATCCCCTGAAGCCCGACCACAGTCCCAGGGTCAACCTCGATGGACACGTTGCGCAGGACATCGTTTTTACCCATGCGCTTCGATACGCCCCTTACGATCACACTCATATCTTGTCCCCCTTTTCTATAAGGTCGGCCCTTCGAAACCACAGTCCACCCAACGATAGGCATAACGACATAAGCCCAATTGATGACAAGACACTCGAGCCCGCCGCGATTCCCTCTTTGACAATTCCACCCCAGCGCAACAGCATCAAGGCGTTACCCAATAGCGCCCAATGTCGTGCATATGCCGAGCAGATCAGGTAGCTCATTAAAACCACAAACGAGACTGACGACCCAAGCACAAACCCAACCGCTGCCTGCGCAAACGCAAGCGCCTCAAAAGCAAATAAGAGACCTATGAAAAACGGCAGCGCATCTGCCTCGGCAGCTTTGAGAAACCACGGCGCCAAATTAGCCAGTTGAAGCGACTCACCATGAATGACCGCGCTGAACGAGGAGCTCACCACCAAGCTCCAAATCACAACAGAGCAAACCACCACGAGCAGTGAAAATGCCGTTACTGCCGCCACCAAGATAAAACGCGAGACCCACCAAAGGGTTCTTGCCCGGCATCGAACAAGCGCTTGCAAACCAAACCCGTGCAACGATTCGGTCGGATAGTCGAGTGTTGTATAGAGAATAAGCAGAATGAGAAATAGCCATCCTAGCGGAGGCACAAACATGACCCCGGGCCTAGGCTCAAACGGAGCAGATCCGGCAAACACGAGCGCAAGATTATCCGCAAACCCCAAGGTATCCGTTCTAACCCCATACACAGAAGACAATCCGTAGGCGTACACCAAGTTCGCAACGGTCACTGCCGCAATTGCAATAAAAGTGATGATGTTCTTCTTCAAAACGGTCCTCAGGTCCGCGGCGACCAGCCTAAACAGCATCAGACCACCTCGCGTCTTTTCCACGCCCCAGAAAAAGCCAACGAAGCAAGGGTCAATAATATGATTTCCGCAAAACCGGCTCGAATGTCTGGCCAGTTATTCAGCGATTCCGACCTGATGCTGTTGAGGATATTGCAGTTAAACCCCACACAAGCCATTACGCCGAAGATCCAGCCATTTGCAAAATGCCACGCAACCATTAGCAGATACGGGACAATTATCGCTTTGATTCTGCTACGAAACAAAATTGAGAAGCCAGTTACAGCCATGGATAAAGTCCCGAGCGTGACAGCATCGAACAGCGTGTATGCGAGCACATATGACAAAGGATGCGAATAAAATAGACCGGAGAAGTAGCTATGCAGGTAAAGTCCTACGTAAGTCGACTCATCGACCCGAGGAAGATACGCAGGAAAAAGCATCGAGACGATCAGGAAATTGACGAGCAGAGGAATGGCAGTCACTGTAAACGCGGAGAGGAAAGCAGACAGCATCTTTACGTTCACGTACGCCTTTCTGGAAACGCGCGTGCATATCTGCATGTCATAACCACTCAAACGCTCAAAGAGACACGACCAAGATCCAGCCAACATTGCAAGCAGGGGCAGTGCATAGAAAAACACCGACGCAGACAGTGGCGCGTTCGCGCTCACAACAATCCAGTTACCGAAGCTGCTTTCACGTGTTTGACCGAGATAATTTTCGGCTTGCACGCCAACGCCGTAACCAAAAGAAAGAAGGTTGTGGCGCTCTTTTTCCAAATTTGCCCACGGCTCCAGCGCGGCAGCTATTGCAACTGCGACCGCAATCAAGAGAGCAAGGATAAAAGCTGGACGTCTAATCGTTTTCGACAGTTCGTATCTTGCGAGCTTTTGGTTCATACGTCCTCCTCCCCCTTCCGACCCAGAAAGCCGGAAGGGAGCCATTTCAAACAACTATGCGGGAAGCTTGTGGAAATGCCCGACGCAGTCGGGGCTCCATACGCCAATAACAGTGCCGTAGCCAGACTCCGCCCATGCAGTCAGTCGCGCCGCAGATCGCCCGTTCTCACGGACGAGGTTATACATTTCCCACTGTCCCTTGTGATTCGAACGATACGTTCCCTGAGTACAATTCATGCTGCCGCTACCGCTTGTGTTATACGCACCGTCTGTATATAACCGAAGCGGATTTCCCGTATGGCCCTGGATATCCAGATAGAGCGATGAGGAATCATCCTTTTGACGGTAGCCAGTTGCACTCGTCCCGGCACATTGAAAACTAAATGCCTTATCGGCATTGTTCGTACAGGTCGTAATTCCCGTATCGGCGTTTTGAGTAATGCTGGAAACCTGAGAGGTGTCAAACTCCTCTTGTGCAAACGATGCAGCGGGAACCCCTAGGGACAGACCAGCTGCAATCACCAAGCCGACTCCGATTCGAGCAATAGCGCTCCTTGGCTTAATCATGGCCTTCTCCAATCAAAAGCGGTTAACAATGCGTCGACGCACGGCAACCTTCGCATGAATAGAGAAAGATGTCTGTAAACACCCGCTATTGAGTTGATTGCTCAGGCGTTTACACGTTATTTACCTGCGATAACAATAAAATTAGCTCCGCCTTATTCTTGATCTTCAACTGGCGGTAAGATGCAGACCGCAGCGCTTGCACCGTAGATGCAGCGTAACCGACATCCTCCGCAATGGCCTTTGTCGTTGCCCCCTCTGCCGTCATCAGCAAAATTTGTGACTGAACATCAGAAAGGGAGCGCGACGTAAGCAGGGCCAGCTGGCGCACGCGGGCCGTTTCGGTGGACCCGTTCGCCCGGTACTCCAAGACGGCCTTCTCGTCCTCAACCGAGCGGGCGAGCGCGATGTGCGTAACGAACATGGGCACAGACCAGCAAACAATCACCGTTGCCACGACGACATTGACAGCCGAACTTTGCCCCAACAACGACGCGAGGAACAACGGCTCGAAAACCGTCAGATCCTGCACCATATTGAGCAAGACAGCCCAAACAGGAGCCGTCGCCCCGAAGCAAAGCATCCATATCCCAAGCATTTTGCGCTGCGGACAGCTTCGCATCACTATATATGTGAGCAGCACCCCCGTCAGCACCGCAAGTCCATGGATTCGCCCCCTAGCGACCGCATAGATTAAGGCAACCATGCCCATTGACACCAACGGCACGATAGCCCGAGCATGGGCATGCACCTTAAACGGACGCAGCCCAACAGCGAGCGAAGCCGTAGACGCCACGCCGCAAAACAGGACCGGCACAGCCATCAACGGAACGCGTATGCACATCAATGCCGCGATATAGATAAAAGACCATTCCACAGCAGATAGCACCGCCCATACGTACGGGCTTCCGAGCCAAATCGCTTCACCCGCTCTATCCAGCGCAGCGCCACGATTCGCTTTTCCACCCGCGTAGCATAGCGACAGAAGCAGTCCGAGACCCAATGCGTAGCTTAAGAGGGAAAAGGCGACAGCCCGCGAAACACCGGACCCCCAATCGCTATCCGCCATTACCAAGGGCCCCGCCGCAAGGAGGATAAAGAATAATGTGAGCAGGTATCGAAACAGCCGGCGCGTTCGAGCTGATGCCACTATATCGTCAGCATGCCGCTGCGGTAGCTCATGCCCTACAGTATCGCCCTCACCCGCAAACAGCGCCACGAGCTCGCGTGAGCCCGCAACCGACGCCTTCCCGTATGCTCGGTGAAGCGTTGTTCTCACCGTCGATGGCTTCGTATCCGTCTCCTTGGCAATTTCCGCCGGCGTTTTCCCTTTGAGCAGCAGTCGAACAAACTGCTCTTCTCTAGGCGACAGGGCAGGGGAAAACACCCCCGCATCGAATGTGTCGGACGCACAGGCGATATCCGAATTGTTGTCCCGTTTCCCCCTTAGCAACATGCATACGAAGGCAGCAGCGATAACGGACCCCATCGCCAGCAATGCAATGACCACGGCATCGCTTGCGAAGTATGCCGCCTCAACAGCCGGAATAAGACCAATAGGAACTGCTACGAGCACAGAACAGGCAAACACGTCGCGCCGCCCATGGCCAAAGGCACGAGGGCGGCAAAACGGCGGGGCCACAGTCAATGCGAGATAGACCAACGGAATTAAAAGCGCAAGGCCAATTGACGCGGCCGTTACAGGGGGCATCCCCCATGGCTCGGGAACGACTCTCCATGAAACTCGACAGCAAAACAGCAGGCAAGACATGACGGCTATTGTTTCTGTAAAAATCGCGTCCTGCGGGTGACGAGTTTCCCTTTCGTCAGTCCGTGTCGACCTCTGCGTCAAAGGAGAGTCCGCCGTGCCCCAAATAACATATGAGAGAAGCAGCGACCCAACAAAGCACGAGACACACGAAACGCCATGTAACAACCAAATCGGTGCAAACACGATTGGAATAGAGTCTCCGCGAGCATAGAAAGCCAGGTCGGCCCATTCGGGAACCGTTGCAATAACACCAAGGAAAACACCGATGGCACCGAGATGCCTCGGCCTTCTCATTCCCCCCTTGCATAGCGCAGCACCATGAACAAACGCCGCGAGGCATGCGCCCAGGATAACGAGCCAGGTCATTGCACCTGACGCTAGGCCGATTGAAGATGAAAACCGGTGATAAGGGGTGACCGCCATTACGACAAGCGCAATGGCGCAGGCAAATGTAGCAGAACGGCGGGAAAAGAGCATACGGCCTCCATAGCGTGTCATTATATCGCTCGAGCCGCTCGTTTATCTCTGTTCTCACACCAGCCAGCATCAATGATTCAGGCGAACTCCAATCCGCGCCAGATCACGGTCCGGCTTTTGTTCGCAGTCCCCACATCAAAGCGGGATGCGGTTTCCTTTTGGACGCCGGTTCGGAAAGCGCATCCCGTTCCAGGGCAATATTCTGGGATGCAGTTTCCGCAGCCCACCCCATTTGGAAAGCGCATCCCATAATTTGGCTGAAAACTGAGATGCGCTTTCCAAACGAGCCGAAACGGGCCGAATCGATCGGGCCACCTCGCATCCCGCTATCCTCGCCATCTGCCCGAGCGTGCTACACTAGCAGCATCTATGCCACCGCGAACGGCTCGGCCCCGCGCCCGCCGCTCGCAAACGAACTTTAAACGCACGAGGGTTGGCCATGCCGCTTTTCTCGCAACATACCGCCCGGTTCTCGCCGGACGTTCCTTTGGAGGGCACCAGCTCTCGCGAGCTGCTCAAGCGGTACCAGCCGCTCGAGACACTTGCGACCGGCGGTTTTGGCTCCATCGAGATCTGCCGCGACACGCACCTGCGCCGCCGCGTCGCCATTAAACGCATCCCCCTTATCAACGGTGCCGGCATGCCCGCTAGCGACATCATGGATGTCCTGCGCGAGGCGCACACTGCCGCCATGCTTCAACATCCCAACATCGTGCAGGTTATCGACTTTACGCACGACACAGCCTATGCCTACCTGGTTATGGAATATGTCGATGGCATGTCGCTGGCCGAGTTTTTGCACCGCGCGGACGGCCACTCACTTACCTTTGACGAGGCCGCGGCCATTGCCGATGCCCTGGGCCAGGCGCTCACCTTCGCCCACAGTAATGGCGTACTCCACCTGGACATTAAGCCCGCCAACGTGCTCATCGACCACTCGGGCAATGTAAAGCTCACCGACTTTGGCATGGCGCGGCTGTCGTCCGCCGGTGGCTTTGGCGGCTCACGCGGCGGCACCATCGGCTACATGCCGCCCGAGCAGCTCGATATCGAGACCGGCACGGTCGACGAGCGCGCCGATGTCTTTGCCCTCGCCTGTGTGATCTACGAGGGCCTGTGCGGCAGCGCTCCTTTTATGGCGGCCACGCCCGCCGACTCGCTCGGCCGCATCATCGGCGGCGCCACCTATCCCAGCGAGCTGATACCACACTTTCCCCCGGGAGCCGAGGCCGCGCTCATGAGCGCGCTCTCCCCCATGCCGCAGGACCGCCCCAACAGCATCGAGGCATTTTGCGACCAGCTCCTTGCCGGTCTGGGCAGCGTGCGCGAAGGCCGTCGCAGCCTGGAGCAAATGGTTGGCGAACTTTCGGATGACGAGCAGGAGCTCGACGATATCGAGCCGTCGCACTACGAGGACGACACCATCGAAGTCGACCCCGCACTCGGCTGGGCAGGCACGCGCTGGAGCCATGCGCGCGACTACGCCATGCACGCTATCTCGGCGCTAACGTGCGGCGCCTTTAGCTTTTTGCTGATGCAGACGGCCGGCGTCGCGGCGCTTCCCGGCCTGGTCATTGCGGCTATCGCGATCGGAGCGGCGGCCGGCCTGGCCCCCCAGATTGGCTCGGCCATCTCGGCTGTGGGCTTTTTGGTGCTCATGGCAAACGCCACCATGCAGGCACAGGGCGTCCTGTCGATGTTGCCCGTCGCGGTGATCTTTGCCGCCGCCATGTCCGGTTGGTGGATCGCCTGGGGTCGCACCGAGGCTGCCGCGAGCGCCGCACTCACCTGTGCACTCGCGCTTGGCTGTCTGACCGGCAATACCTTCCTGGCAGCTGGGGTCACCGCCGGCGTCGCGTCATTTTGGCTCGGCCCGGCAAGCGCCGCCGCGGCAACGGGCATGGGCGCACTTTTTGCCCGTCTGGCCACGGTCGCGCTTTCAGCCGGAGGCGTGCTGGGGCTCGGTAACGTTGCCGCAGCGCTGGGAGACCCACTCCTTTGGGCTGCCTTTGTGCTGGTAGCGGCAACTGCCGCGGCGTCATCTGCGCTGCTCAACGCCCATGCCAAGCGTGCCGATCAGGGCTCAAACCTTGCCGTAATCGCCGCCATCGCTGTCGCCGGCATCGGCTGCGCAGCGGCGTCCTGTCTTGCACACCATATGGAAATTGCCAGCCTTGCAGCCGCGGTCGTCGCCAAGGCGGCGGTTGCGGGAACCCTATCCTCTATAATCGTTGGGATATGCCTATATTTGCTCGGATACCAAAGAACCTATACGGAGAGTGATCTTTCGTGAACTTCCTGAACATCTTCGAGGACCACGTGGCCGGCATCTTCGGTGCCACCCGTGCCCCGTTCTCCTTTAAGAAGCTTGCCAAGCAGGCCGCTCGCGACATGGAGGATCAGACTCTGGTGATCAACGGCGTCAACACGGCGCCGGCACTCTATACCATCCTGATCGCCGCCGACGACGATCCCATGCTCGCCCCGTTCTACCCCGAGCTTTCGCGCGAGGTCCGCGAGTTTGTGAAGGCGCAGGCCGAAAAGCGCCGCTATGTCTTTGTCGGCGAGCCCCTCGTGCGCTTTATGATCGATCCGCAGCTGCGCGCCGGCAAGTTCTCGGTCTTTGCCGAGAACGTCGATGCCCCCACGCTCGGCCGCCTGTACGAAGAAGAGCGCGCCTATCAAAACGGTCTGGGCCAAAACAACTC
>URUC01000014.1 GCA_900550965.1 uncultured Collinsella sp.
GTTGGGGACGTTCTTGTTTGACTAGTCGTTTAAGAACGTCCCCAACGACTACATAGCATGAGAGTGGATAATCTCCCGGTTTGAGTCTGCATTCAAGCTCAAAGTGGGAGATTATCCACTCTCGTTTTTGTTCTACCTACATTTGTAGGAACAGTTCGTGGAGGCGGGTGTCTTCATCGAGTTCGGGGTGGAAGGTTACGCCGAGCTGGTTGCCCTGGCGGGCGGCGACGATGCGGCCATCGACCTCTGCCAAGGCCTTGGCGTCGCCGTGGACCTCGACGATGCGGGGCGCGCGGATAAATGTCAGCGGCACTTCACCGTCGATGCCGTCTACCTGTCCCTTGGTGCGAAAACTGCCGAGCTGTCTGCCATAGGCATTGCGCTCAACGAGCACATCCATGGTTGCCAAACGCGGCGTGCCCTTATCGTCATGAGCGGCAAGGTCGTGAGCCAGCAGAATCAGGCCGGCGCAGGTGCCCAGGACGGGCATGCCTTCAGCGATACGGGTACGAAGCTCCTCGAGCATGCCCAACTCATCAAGCAGTTTCCCTTGAACGGTAGACTCGCCGCCGGGAAGTACCAGACGGTCAAAGTTCTGCTTCAAATCAGCCGCCTGCCTCAGCTCAATACAGCGTGCGCCCAGCTCAGATAGCCTTGCCTCATGCTCGGCAAAAGCGCCTTGGACCGCCAGCACGGCAACCGTTTGGTGTGCATAATCGCTCATGTGCGATCCTTTCTGCTGGACTAGCGCCCGCGCTCCTCCATGATGATCTCGATTTCGTCGGCGTTGATGCCCACCATGGCCTCGCCCAGGTCCTCCGAAAGCTCGGCGATGAGCTTGGCGTCGGTGAAGTTTGCCACGGCCTTGACGATGGCGGCGGCGCGCTTGGCGGGGTCGCCGCTCTTAAAGATGCCCGAGCCAACAAAGACGCCCTCGGCGCCCAGCTGCATCATCAGCGCGGCGTCGGCGGGGGTCGCGACTCCGCCGGCGGCAAAGTTTACGACGGGGAGCTTGCCCGTGGCATGGACCTCGCGCACCAGCTCGACCGGAACCTGCAGCTGCTTGGCTGCCTCAAAGAGCTCGTCGTCGCGCAGAGCAACAACGTCGCGGATCTGCTTTTGGATCTTGCGCATGTGACGCACGGCCTGAACGACGTCGCCCGTGCCCGGCTCGCCCTTGGTGCGAATCATCGTGGCGCCCTCAGCAACACGGCGCAACGCCTCGCCCAGATCGCGGGCGCCGCAGACAAACGGCACGTCAAACTGGGTCTTGTCGATGTGATAGACATCATCGGCGGGGGAGAGGACCTCGGATTCGTCGATGTAGTCGATTTCGATGGCCTGCAGGATCTGCGCCTCGACAATGTGGCCGATGCGGCACTTGGCCATAACGGGGATGGAAACAGCTTTTTGGATGCCCTTGATCATCTTGGGATCACTCATGCGCGAGACGCCGCCTGCGGCGCGGATGTCGGCCGGGATGCGCTCGAGCGCCATGACGGCGCAGGCGCCCGCCTCCTCGGCGATGCGTGCTTGCTCGGGCGTGGTGACGTCCATGATGACGCCGCCCTTGAGCATCTGCGCGAGCTCGCGATTGAGTTTGACGCGATCGGCCTTGCTGGTCTGTTCTGCCATGGTTGCTCCCTTGGTTGGCATGTACATTGCTTGACGGAACATCCTATCGGGGAGCTGGGTATGGCGAAATACTCAGTTTTCGAGATAATAACAAGGTCAGACTAATGCCAGATTGAATGATTCGATAAGGTCAGGTGATAGACCCATGCTTGACTACAATTTGGAAAATCGCGGCGAAGCATCGCTTTATGAGTATGTTTACCAGCAAATTCGCGATGATATTGTTGCTGGCCGTATTGCGGCGGGGGAGCATCTGCCGTCTAAGCGCGCCTTTGCGAGTCATCTGGGTATCAGTGTCATTACCATCGAGAATGCATATAGCCAGTTGCTTGCCGAGGGCTATATTTGCTCAATGCCGCGTCGTGGCTACTACGCGTGCGAGCTTTCGGATGCGCCGGTTTTGGCTTTGGCTGCGGGGGATATCGACCGAGATGCTGTCCCTGTTGGTCCCAGCGCGCATGATGCCATGGGGCAGGCAGAGCGATTCGACGCACTTTCTCCTTCCGCTTTGGAGGCGGCGCGGCTTTGGCAAAGTGCGCTACGGGCGACGCTGACGTCCGAAGACGAACGTGAAATCTTTTCGCCCGCACCGGCGCAGGGCACCGCTCGACTGCGACGTGCGATTGCTCACCATCTGCGCGGGACAAGGGGCATGAATGTCGACCCCGACAACATCGTTATCGGTGCGGGCGCCCAGCTGCTCGATACCATGTTGGTTCAGTTGCTTGGCGCGGACAAGGTGTATGCCGTCGAGGATCCAGGCTATTTGCGCTTGACGCGCATCTATCAGGCCATGGGTTGCGAAGTGCGGCATGTCCCGTTGGATGCTGAGGGCGTGGACTTGAGCGCGCTGCAGAAAACCGGGACCGATGTCCTTCACCTGATGCCGTCTCACCAATATCCAACCGGCTTGGTGACGAGCATTGCGCGTCGCTACGCGCTGCTGAGCTGGGCCGCCGAGCGGCCAGGTCGGTATCTCATCGAAGACGACTTTGATTGTGAGTTTCGCCTTGCCGGCAAGCCGATTCCCGCGCTCGCGTCGATCGATGCCGCCCAGTCGGTTATCTACACCAACACGTTTTCGAAGAGCCTTTCATCGGCGTTACGTTTGGCGTACATGGTGCTGCCCGATGAACTAATGGAGAGGTTTAAACGCAACCTTGGTTTCTACGCCTCGTCGGTAAGTTCTGTTGATCAGGTTGCCTTGGCGCGTTTGCTGGAATCGGGTGATTACGAGCGACATGTGAACCGCGTGCGCGTTCGTGCTCGTGGGGCGCGTGATGGCCTGACGGCGCTTGTACGGAAAACGTTTCCGGCAGGGGAGGTTTCGATCGATCATGCAGACGCGGGCCTTTACTGCGTCGTGGCCGTGGAGCGTGACGCGGGCGGAAGCTCTTTTGCACGGGCCCTCACGCGCTCGAGCATCCCTTTTATCGATATCGGTGACTGTTTTTGGTGTGCCGATGGCGCATCTGTCCCTGAAAACTCAACTCAAATTCTTGTTCAGTATGACGATCTGAGTCCAAAAGTACTAACTACCTTGGAATTGCAGCTAATGGGGGCACTCTGCAACCTAAGTGAGTAGACTTTTAGCACTTTGGCGACCAGGCAGTTTTGTAACAAGCTATCTACCTGCGGTTTTGAAAAGCAGGATGACCGGCCTGCTCGGGATGTTCAAAAAAGTCTACTCACTTGCCGCGCAAAGCTCCTGCATGAGAAAAAAATGGGGTTTTCAACAGGGCTTCGTCCAGCTCTCGGCAAGCTTTTGGCCAGTTGGGGAGGGCTGTTGAAAACTTGGCAGTCCGTTCGGCGCCATTTTTGGTGCGTTCGCGCCAATGCGTGACTGACTGGGTTGAAATTCGTGTTTTCCTGTGCCTATGAAGGATCTACTTTGTGACATATCAGCTTTTAGGTACTGGCGTTTGCCTCCTCAAGTCCGCGCTTTGTGTCCGCCGCTTCCACGACCGGAAGAAGACCGGCAGCGATATGATCTCGCCCGCAACCCGACGGCTGCGGTCGCGCTCGGTTTTCCGTTGTATACATTGGTTCGGTCGAGAAACAAACGGACTTGTCCTGCCAGCATTAGGCAGCGGCTGTTTCTTGGTGAGCTTCCCAGGGAATCCGTGCTGGAAACGGAGTATGGGGCTTTGATTACGTCTCCTCTACTGACGGCATTCATCATGTTGCGGCATCTGACGGATCTTCAGCTTCTTTTGGTATTGGCGGAGATGTGTGGCTTGTTTGCGGTGTGTGCCCTGCCGGCGGCACTTGAGGCGGAGCTTTCGCGTGCAATTGATTCGGGCGCGATTTCGACAACGTTCGGTTGGGTGCGCTGCCCGTCCGAGGACGGCACCGCCTCAAATTTATGGCGTCGAGACGCTTTGGTTTTGGGTGGAGATCTTGACCGTTTTTGTTCAGATGTTTGTGGGATGCGTTACGGCAATAGATTTATAGCGGTATCGCAACTCGTTCCATTGGGCGCCGCGTCGCCTTTTGAGGTCGAGGCGTATTTGCTACTTGCACTGCCGCGATCCCTGGGAGGCGAAGGTTTTTGCGGCATAGAGCTCAATGTTGAAGTGATGCTAAGCACAAGTGCTCGAGCGATTGTGGGAAAGTCCCGTGTATATATCGACCTACTTCTTTCTTCGCCGGACGGCAGGCGACAAGTGGCCATTGAATGTCAGGGAAAGGCCTCGCACGGACGCGCAGGGGATGGCTTGCGTGATGCAGACCGCATGACGGCGCTTCAGGCTATGGGCTACGACGTGCTTCTCCTGACACACAGACAGATATCCGATGAGGATAGATTCCGCGCGATCGTTAAGGCCGTATGCAGGATGCTCGATGCTGAATATCGTGATAAAAGCTCAGATGAGCAAAGGGCTGAGACATTACTCCGGTCTGAACTGTTCGTTGACTGGACAAAATTGGGAGTAATTGACGGAAAGATGCCCGTTAGACACAAAACAGCTCGATCGTGGACGGCTGCGGTTCTAAGTGAGTAGGCTTTTGGCACTTTGGCGACCAGGCCGTTTTGAAACAAGTCATTTACCTGTGACTTTATAAAGCAATACGGATGGTCTGCTCGGCAAGTTTCGAAAAGTCTACTCACTTAGTTTTTGACGAGAGACCGATGCCGAAGATAGCTCTATTTCAGGGCGTTTACGAGTTCTCGAGACACGAAAAAAGGCCCGAACCATGCAGTCCGGGCCTTATGAAGCTAGAGATTATCTCTCAGGCTGCTGGCTTAGCCAAAGTAGCGCTTGAGCAGGCCGGCGAAAGCCTTGCCGTGGCGAGCCTCGTCGCGAGCCATCTCGTGCACGGTGTCGTGGATGGCATCGAGGCCAGCGGCCTTGGCGCGCTTGGCAAGATCGGTCTTGCCGGCGGTGGCGCCGTTCTCGGCCTCAACGCGCATTTCGAGGTTCTTCTTGGTGGAGTCGGTCACGACCTCGCCCAGGAGCTCAGCGAACTTGGCGGCGTGCTCGGCCTCCTCGTGGGCAGCCTTCTCCCAGTACAGGCCGATCTCGGGATAGCCCTCGCGATGAGCGACGCGAGCCATGGCCAGGTACATACCGACCTCAGAGCACTCGCCCTCAAAGTTGGCGCGCAGATCGGCAACGATGTCCTCGGAGACGCCCTCCATCTTGGCGACGCCCACGACGTGCTCGGCAGCCCACTCGAGCTGGCCCTCCTCCTGCTTCAGGAAGCGAGAGCCGGGAACGCCGCACTGGGGGCACTTGAAATCCTCGGGCAGCTGGTCGCCGTCGAACTCTTCCACATAACCGCAAACGGGGCAAACAAACTTCATGATTCGATCCTTTCGATCGATGGCGATGGTGCGCTCGTCCGGTCCCGTAAGGGCCCTCTCCGGACGTGCGTCTTGACGAGTTCTATTATCCATAAATGAGACCGAATGTGAAGCCTATTAGGAATGATTTTTAATAAAACAATTTAAGCATGTGTAGATGTTGATTGATTAACGATTGCTAGACCTCGTGCGACCTCCGATGAGTACAATCGGTCGAGCAAATGTTGACCAATCAACAAATGAAGGAGCTTCCTTTATGCATCTAGCCCGCCGCACCTGGTGCCGAACGTATCAAACGGTTTTTCGCATCGCATTGCCGGTGCTGCCCTATACCGAGCCACGCATTTTAGAGCACGCTGAGGAAGTGCCCGCAGTGCTTCAAAAGCGTTCAATACACCATGTTCTTATCGTGACAGATCCCGGCATTGCCCGTCTGGGGCTCACGGCACCGCTCGAGACAGCGCTCGCGTCCAAGGGAATTAGCGCTGCGGTCTATGCCGAAACACGTGCGAACCCCACGGTCTCAAACGTGGAGGAAGCGGCATCTCTGTATCGAGAGAGCGCCTGCCAGGCCATTATCGGCTTTGGCGGCGGTTCGGCCATGGACTGCGCCAAGGGCGTGGGCGCGCGCATCGCGCAGCCAAAGAAGCCCATCAACAAGATGCGCGGCCTGTTGCGTATCCATCGTCGCCTGCCGCTGCTCATCGCCGTTCCCACCACGGCGGGCACGGGAAGCGAGGTCACGCTTGCAGCGGTAATTACCGACGACGAGACGCACTACAAGTATCCCATTAACGACTTTGTGCTGATCCCGCGCTTTGCGGTGCACGACCCCGAGTTTACGCGCGGCCTGCCCGCCTCCATTACGGGGCAAACGGGCATGGACGCCCTGACGCATGCCGTCGAGGCCTTTATCGGGCGCAGCACCACGCCCTATACGCGCAAGATGGCGCGCCAGGCGGTGCAGCTCATCCACGACAATTTGCTCGAGGCCTATGAGTGCGGTGGCAACATGTGTGCGCGCCGCAATATGCTTTCGGCGGCGTATAAAGCGGGCGTTGCCTTTACGCGCTCTTATGTTGGATACGTCCATGCCATCGCGCACAGCCTGGGCGGGCGTTACGGGATTCCCCACGGCTTGGCCAACGCCATCATCCTGCCGCACATGCTTCGCGCCTATGGCGAAGCTGCTGCTCCCAAGCTCGCCGATCTCGCCCGCATGGCCGGCATTGCGCCGGCTAATGCGCTGGACAACGTGGCTGCTGAGGCCTTTATCGATTGGGTCGACCGCATGAACGCCGCCTTGGGCATACCCAAATATGTGACGGGCATTCGCCGCTCCGACATTCCTGAGATGGCGGCGCATGCCGATGCCGAGGCCAATCCGCTGTACCCCGTTCCGCTTTTAATGGACCGTTTGGAACTCGAGCATATGTACGAAGTCGTCGCGGGTGGTATGTTTGAGGGCGAGAACTAGGAGGGTCCATGAACACCGAGAAAATTGCGCGCATCGTCGGCGATCAGCGCGCCTACTTTAAGACGCACGCCACGTTTGATGTCGATGCTCGACGTCGTGCGCTCGTGAGTTTACGCGATGCGGTGCGGGCCCACGAGGCCGATATTGCCCATGCGCTCAAGACCGATTTGGGTAAGTCACATGACGAGGCGTATATGTGCGAGATCGGCACCTCGCTTTCCGAGATTCGATATCAGATTGCGCATGTGGCCCGATGGAGCCGTGCCCACTTGCGCCCGTGCGACCTCGCCAATGCTATTAGTGTGTGCAAGACGCAGTCCGTGCCCTATGGCGTCACACTCATCATGGCTCCGTGGAACTACCCGTTTTTGCTGACGCTCGAGCCGCTCGCTGGCGCTCTTGCCGCGGGCAACACCGTGGTCATCAAGCCGAGTGCCTATGCTCCGGCATCGAGCG
The DNA here is from genome assembly GCA_900550965.1 of uncultured Collinsella sp. Lineage (GTDB taxonomy): Bacteria > Actinomycetota > Coriobacteriia > Coriobacteriales > Coriobacteriaceae > Collinsella. The sequence goes on from URUC01000014.1 coordinate 7,377, forward strand.
CAGTGCTCAAGCAAATCTGCGAAGAAGCGTTTGATTCGCGCCTGGTGGCAGTTGTCGAGGGCGGGCGCGCCGAGAACGAAGCGCTGCTCGATGAGTGCTGGGACAAGATCTTCTTTACCGGTAGCGTTCCGGTCGGCAAGCTCGTCATGGAGCGCGCAAGTAAAAACCTTACGCCTGTGACGCTTGAACTGGGCGGAAAGAGTCCCTGCATCGTGGATGCGACGGCAAACTTGAAGGTCGCGGCACGCCGTATCGCCTTTGGTAAATGGCTCAACGTGGGGCAGACTTGCGTGGCGCCCGACTACCTGCTGGTCGACACGCGCGTGCACGACGAGCTGCTGGGTCTCATCAAGGAAGAGGCCCGCCGTATGTTTGGCGAGCATCCGCTCGATAACGAGGATTACGGGCATATCGTCAACGCCAAGCATTTTGCGCGCGTGCGCGGGCTGATCGATCCCGATAAGGTCGTGCTTGGAGGCACGGCGCGCGAGTCGTCGCTCAAGATTGAGCCGACGATCCTAGACGGCGTGACCCCCGATGACGCCGTGATGCAGGAGGAGATCTTCGGTCCCATCTTGCCGGTGCTGACGTTTGAGAGCCTAGACGAGGCCGAGGCGTTCATCGCGAATCGCCCGACGCCGCTGGCCCTGTATATCTTTAGTCGGGATCGCGCGGTTCAGCAGCGCTTTGTGCGCTACGTGCCCTTTGGCGGCGGCTGCGTTAACGACACCATCATGCACCTGGCTACGAGCCATATGGGCTTTGGCGGCATGGGAGCGAGCGGTATGGGGCAGTACCATGGACGCGAGAGCTTCGATACGTTTAGCCACAAGAAGAGCATCGTGAACAAGGCAACGTGGCTGGACGTGCCATTCCGCTACGCCCCTTATGCAAGCTGGAAACACAAATTCGTGCGCATGTTTGTGCATTAGAATCAGATGACATAGGGATAAACAAAGTGGCCGCCCCCGCGTAAGCGAAGACGGCCATTTCTCACGATGAAAACGTGTATCGGAGTTGGCAAGACCCGCTGCCACGGGTGCCATCCGTGTTCCTATCTTATCTGCAAGCGTCCCGTCGCGCAAGCGTTGCGGCAAGCGATTGAAAGACACGGACGGGGTGAATTTGTGTCCGCACGAACCCGTAGACTTCTCAACTATGTGGTGGATACTCGCTAATCGGTGATGGAGGCGGTCATGTTTGATGACGATGACCTGTTCGATCTGGTAGGCGATCCGTTTGAGTGGGATTTGCTGCTCGATGACGATGAGTTGGAGCAGGACCGCAAAAAGCAAAAGGATAAGAACGCCCGGGGTAAAGGTTCGAATAAAAAGGACAAGCGTCGCCGAGGTCTGTTCGGCGGGCTCTTTGGGTGACTGTCTCATCGTCGCGTCTGTATACTAAACAGGTCTTATACGCGTTGCGAAATGAGGACAGAGACGATGATGTGGTTTACCGCCGACCTGCACCTGGGCGATACGAATATCTTGCACGACATGGATCGACCGTTTGACTCGGTCGAGGAGATGAACCGCCGTGTCATCGATGCCATCAACGAGTGCGTGGCTGTGGACGACCGCCTTTATGTCCTGGGAGACTTTACGTATCGATTGCCCCTGGCGGAAGCGGTTCGCCTGCGCGAGCGCATCGACTGCCAGAACATAACGCTCATCCGTGGTAACCATGACGGCGATTGGGAAGATCCGGACGCGCCGCACATTTGGGATGAGGTGCGCGATTATCTGGAGATCGCTCCCGGTTACGCGAAGGGCCATCGTCTGGTGATGAGCCATTACCCCATGCTCAGCTGGAATGGCAAGGCGCGCGGCGCCATCATGCTGCACGGGCACATTCACAGCAGGGGAGACCGCACCAACGCGCGCAATCGCGATCGCGAGCGCCCAGTCCTTCGCTACGACGTTGGCCTCGATGCCAACAACTACAAGCCCGTTAGCCGCGACCAGATCCTGGGCTTCTTTGGACTCTAGCTGTAAGTGCAGGTAGAATGAACGCGCCGCGCGGATGGTCTGCACGGCGCGTTTTAGTAGGAGCGATGATTCCATGAGGGCTATCCAGCGCATTAACCACAACGCTGCCATCTGCGAAGATGGCGCGGGGCGTCAGCTTATCGCGCTGGGCCGCGGTATCGGCTTTGGCGATATGCCGCATGAGGTCGACCTGGATGTCATCACGCGTACCTTTTACGGCATCGATTCAAAGTACCTGGCGTTTATCGATGAGGTCGACCCCGAGGTGCTGGAGTTTTCTGCTCAGCTGGCTGATATCGCAACCGGACAGCTTTCGTACGAATTGAGCCCTAACCTCCCCATTACATTGGCGGACCATATCCAGTTTGCCATTAAGCGCGCCCGCGAACACATGGTGGTGTCGTTGCCGCTCGAGCGCGATCTGGAGCAGCTGCATCCCATCGAATACCGCTTGGGCGAACTGGCTGTTCGCGGCATCCAGAAAAGCTTCCGTGTGCGTATGCCCCGAAGCGAGGCCGCGGGCATTGCCATGTCGATTGTCAACGCATCGGTTAAGCCGAGCGAGCGGCGCGTGCTTGCCGAGCAGCACGAGGAGCGACTGCTCGATATGACGGTCGCGATTATTCAAGAAGAGTTGGGTGTGACGGTCGATCGCTCGTCGTTCGCCTTTGCCCGCTTTGCCACTCATGTGCGCTATCTGCTCGACCGCGTGGCAAAGAAAGAGCCGATCGATACCGAGAACTCCGGTCTTTACGACGTGCTCGTGGAGCAGTATCCGGCGGCATCGCGTTGCGCTCACCGTGTCGACGATCTGATTCAAGAGATCTTTGGCGAGCCATTGGCCCAAGAGGAGCTCGTCTATCTGATCATGCATGTGAATCGCGTGGCTTCTGTCCACTCGGATAAATAGGCTCTCTGGTATTTCCTTTCCGTCATGGCGACCGTTCGCGGGTCGTTTGCTACCGTTCGTCGGTAATCTGAGCCGCAACGAACGCATCTGCCGCATATACTCGCCGTGTGTTGGGTGTTACTCACGGCGCAGCTCCGAGAGGCACTACCGATTCTGCCGAGACCATAATTGGGTCTCTGTCGGTTGTGCGCGGGGCTTTTTTCATGTCGATCCACCCGGGAATCACATGCAAATCAATCTCTTGCCAACTGGTATCGCGCGCTGCGCAGGCGCGAGCGGAATCGTGCGTCTTGGTGCCGTGAAGTCCCACGGCCTTTAGTTGGAAGAGAAGGGATTCGACATGACTGTCGATAACAAGAAGATTGCCGAGGACGTGCTTGCTGCCGTCGGCGGCGCCTCTAATGTGACGAACGCAACGCACTGCATGACCCGCCTGCGTCTGAACCTCAAGGATCAGTCCGTTCCCAATGACGATGAAGTAAAGAAGATCAAGGGTGTGCTGGGCGCACAGTGGTCTGGCGGCCAGTATCAGGTCATCATTGGCCAGAACGTGCCGAAGGTCTATGACGCCGCCATTGCGCTGGGCGTCAAGGGCGAAGGCTCCATTGACGAGAACCTCGATGACGGCACCAAGGAGCCACTGACGGTCAAGACTGCGGGCAAGAAGGCCCTTAACTACCTGTCCAAGACAATGTGCATGACGATCCCCATTATCATGGGCGCCGCCATGTTCCGCACACTTGCCGTACTTTGCGGCGACGGCATGCTCGGTATATGGTCTGCAGATTCTGACATCTACAACTTCTTCTACAACTGGATTTACAACGCCGGCTATTATTTCCTCCCTGTCTATCTGGGTTGGGCTGCCGCAAAGCAGCTCGGCTGCAGCCAGCCGCTCGGCATGATGCTCGGCGGCGTGCTCATTGCCCCCGAGTTCATGACGTTGGTCAACGCCGCTGCGGATTCTGGTGCTACGACCACGATGGTTTACGGCGTGCTCCCGGCTCAGCTGAACAACTATTCTGCGACCGTGCTCCCCATGCTGCTGTCTATGCCGGTGCTGATGGTCGTCGAGAAGTTCATGAAGAAGATCATCCCCGACATGCTCTCCACGGTGTTTGTGCCCGTGTGCACCATGGCTGTGATGACCCCCGTTTCCCTGTGCGCCCTAGCTCCGATTGGTTCCATTCTGGGCGACCTGGTCGGCAACTTTATGTTCGGCCTCGGAAACGCTGGCGGCATCGTCACGATCCTCTCCCTCGTCGCCATTGCCGCGCTTTGGGAGTTCCTGGTTATGACCGGTATGCACCAGGTTCTGATTGCCCTCGGCATTGTGCAGGTGCTCACCTCAGGGTCTGACTCCTGCGTTATGGTCGCGGGTGCTATCGCTCAGTTCGCCACGTGGGGCATGGCCTTCGGTGCCTTCCTGCGCCTTAAGGAGGTCGACGAAAAGGGCGCTATGCTTGGTTTCTCGCTCTCCGGCATTGTCGGTGGCGTGACGGAGCCCGCGCTGTATGGCTGCGGCTTTAAGTATACTCGCTGCCTGGGTGCCATGGTCGCGGGCGGCGCTATCGGCGGCCTGATCGCGGCTCTCACTAATGTGACCACGTATGTTTTGGGCGCAACTAATATCCTAGGTATTACAGGTTATGTTGCAGGCGGAACTGCTAATCTCGTATGGGGCTGCGTTGCATCGGGCACTGCATTTGTTGCCGCCGCTGCCATCGCCTACTTCTTTGGCTTTACCAAGGAGCAGCTCGACGAAGACGCTGCTGCCGCCAAAGCCTAAAGCATCCGTTCGGTAGGACAATTATCTGGGGCACTTGGCTGCGCTTCAAGTGTCCCTTTCCGTAGATGGGGGTCAATATGAAGCAATTGCTCATTCGTGCCGACGATATCGGTTATTCGTATGCCGTTAACCTGGGGATTGCCCGCAGTATCAATGAGGGCCTGGTGCGCTCGGCGGGACTTATGCCCAATATGCCCGAGGCCGAGCGTGGCTGGTCGCTCGTGGCGGATGTCGGCATTGCGGTGGGTCAGCACACCAACGTGTGCCTGGGCAAGCCGTGTGCCGACCCGGCGCTCATTCCGAGCATGCTCAACGAGAACGGCGAGTTCCATAGCAGCCGTACCTTCCGCGATCATTTTAAGCGCGGCGAGGAGTTGATAGACTTCGACGAGGCCTGCATCGAGATCCGCGCGCAGCATGACCGCTTTGTCGAGATCGTGGGCCGCGAGCCCGATTACTTTGAGGCCCATGCCGTCATGAGCAAAAACCTTAACCGAGCGATCTCGGCGGTTGCTCAGGAGCTGGGCCTTAAGGAGCAAAAGGCGAGCTTCGACCCCGCGGCTGTGGTGCATTGCGGAGATACTGATCTGCGCATGGTGATGCGCTCGATGGAGCCGGGCTACGAGCCCAAAGAGGCAATCATGCAGACGGTTCGCGAGATGGTGGACGGCGAGACGGTCGTCTTTGTGTGCCATCCGGGCTATCTCGATCGTTTTATCCTGGAGAACAGCTCGCTCACGACCGACCGCACCAAGGAAGTCGATGCGCTGATCGACCCCGAGCTTCGCACTTGGCTTGAGTCTCAACCTGATCTTCGCCTGATCGACTACCGCGACCTGTAAGGACCCAAGTCACCACAAAGGGGACAGTCGCCTTTGTGGTGGTTCTGGCGCCGTTGCCATTATGGCGGCGGCGTCTTTTTTGTCCGTGCGGCGCGGTAGAGTGTAGGCGGTTGAAATTTGCGTCCATCGAGGAGCTGCCATGAACGAGATCAAGTGCCCGCATTGCGGCGAAGTTTTTAAGGTCGATGCGTCCGGTTATGCGGATATCGTCAAGCAGGTGCGCGATGCCGAGTTCTCGCGCGACCTGGATGAGCGCGTGAAGGCGGTCCAGCGCGAGGGCGAGCAGGCACTGGAGCTTGAGCGCTCGCGCTCGACGGCTGCTTTGCAAAAGGCAGAGTCTCAGCGCGACGCTCAGCTTGTCGAGCAGAAGAACGCTGCAGCTCAGCAGCTGGCACAAGAGGTTGCCAAGCGCGACGCTGAGCTTGCCGAGCTGCACGCCAAGCTCGAAGGCGCTGCCGCAGAGCGCGAGAGTGCAAGTCAGCGCGCGGCGGTTGAGGCCCGTTCCGATGCTCAAAAGGAGAATGCCGAGCTTCAGCGCGAGATCGACAATTTACGTGCGCAGTTGGAGCGCAAAGATGATGAAGCCAGGCTTGCCGAGGCGGCGGCACGCAATGCTGCTCAAAACGACCTGTCCGCGCGCGACGCTCAGATTGCCGAGCTGCAGGCCAGGATCGCCGCGGCGGACAAGGCCCAGGAGATGGCGCTTGCCGCTGCCGCGGCAGAGTCGCAGCGTGAGCTCGATGCCGCTCGCAGCGAGGCCGAGCGCGCGCTTACTGACTATCGCGCGAAGGTGCAAGAGAAGTTTTCCGCCGCAAAGGCTCAGTCCGAGCAAGAGGCCGAGGGCCTGCGTGCCCAGCTGCGCGAGCAGGAACTGATGGCAAAAATGAACCTGTCAGAGGCGGTCGCCGCGGCGGAGCGAGAGCGCGATGAGGCACGTGCCAAACTGACGAGCGAGCTGGCGGTACGCGATTCTCGCGAGGAGCAAGCCAAGGCGGCACACGAGCTCGAGCTTGCGCAGGCCAAGCGCGCGAGCGATGACCTGATTCGCTACAAGGATGAAGAGATTGAGCGCCTTAAGGACATGAAGGTTCGCCTGTCCACCAAGATGGTGGGCGAGTCGCTCGAGCAGCACTGCGAGACCGAGTTTAACCGTCTGCGCATGACGGCGTTTCCCAATGCGTACTTCGAGAAAGATAACGATGCATCCGAGGGCACCAAGGGAGACTTCATTTTCCGTGAGTGCGACGCGAGCGGCAACGAGGTCATTTCGATTATGTTCGAGATGAAAAACGAGAACGACGAGACCGCGACCAAGCATAAAAACGAGGACTTCTTTAAGAAACTCGATCACGATCGTCGCCAGAAAGGCTGTGAGTACGCGGTGCTCTGCACGCTGCTCGAGCCCGAGAGCGAGCTTTACAACGCGGGAATCGTGGACGTGAGCTATCGCTACGAGAAGATGTATGTGATCCGCCCGCAGTTCTTCATTCCCATCATTACGCTGCTACGCAATGCCGCCATGGGTTCGCTTCGCTATAAGCAGGAGCTGGCGGAGTACAAGCAGCAGAATATCGATGTCACGAACTTCGAAGCCAAGATGGAGAAGTTCAAGAACGATTTCGGCCGCAACTACGAGATCGCGAGCCGCAAGTTCCAAACGGCAATCGATGAGATCGACAAGACGATTAGCCATCTGCAGAAAACCAAGGAGGCGTTGCTGTCCTCCGAGAACAATCTGCGCCTTGCCAACAAGAAAGCCGACGATCTTACCATTCGCAAGCTCACGTGGGGCAACAAGACCATGAAAGCAGCGTTTGACGAGGCACGCGGGGCTGCGGCAGAGACAAACGATGAGCCAGCCGAGGCGGATTCGTATGAGGTCGAGGATGCCGAGTAGGGGATAGCGTATCGCGCAAAAAGCGGGGCCGCTGGCGATGTTGCCAGCGGCCCCGCTTTGTTTCGTCCCATTGCGCCCGGCTAGTCCTCGAGCAGGTCCTCGATAAAGCCGACACGGTAGTTCTTGAAGATTACCTCGCCGCCGTCTTGCGTGGCGTCCAGATCGACATCGCCCATGATGCCAAAATCGTGGTCGCCATCCTCGTCAGCAAAGATCTGGTGCACGTGCCATACGTGCGCGGTCTTCTCGTCGGACTCGTCGATGGAAAACATCGCGGCGCTGCGGGCATCTCCGTCGGTGAGGATTTCCTCGTGCTGCTCGTGGTAAGCGTCGAGTGCTTTTTGCCAGCGGATCTCGCTCATGCCCCAGTCGTCGTCGAGCTCGCCCAGGTCGCGAACGTGCTCGCGGGCGGCAAGGGTCACGCGGCGGAAGAGCGCGTTGCGCACCAACAGCGTGCAGCCGCGGCGGTCCGCCACGACCTCGTCGATGCCCTGCGGCGGCGCAGCATCGAGGGCTGCCGGGTTGCCGGCGTTCTCCCACTCGTCCACCAGGCTCGAGTCCACCGAGCGCACCACAAAGCCGAGCCACGAGATAATGTCGCGCAGACGCTCGTCGCGCTTCTCGATGGGCACGGTGCGGTCGAGCGAACGGTAGGCCTCTGCCAGGTAACGCAGCAAAATGCCCTCGGAGCGGGCGATGCCGAGCTTTTGAATGTAACCCTTAAAATCGCTCGCGCTTTCCAGCATATCGCGCAGGACGCTTTTGGGAGAGAGCTGGTAGTCGTTTGCCCAGGGCACTTCCTGGCAGTACTTGTCGAAGGCGGCGTCGAGCAAGTCCTCGAGCGGTTTTTCGTAGGTGACATCCTGGATGCGCTCCAGGCGTTCCTCATATTCGACGCCGTCAGCCTTCATTTCGGCCATCGCGCGGTCGCGCGCTGCGCGCTCCTGAGCGCGCAACACCTGCTTGGGATCCTCGAGCGTTGCCTCGACCATCGAGATCAGGTCCATGGTATAGGTCTCGCTCTCGGGATCGAGCAGCTCCAACGCGGCAAGCAAAAACGGCGAGAGCGGCTGGTCGAGCGCAAAGTCCTCGGGCAGGTCGACCGTCAGTGCGTAGTCGATGTCCGGCGCGGCGTCAGCCGGAGCGTCGGGTGCGGGCGGCACCTCGGTGCGCACGACGACGCCGGAATCGATGAGCGTGGCGCAGATCTCGTCGGCACGAACCTCGAGCTTAGCCTTTTCCTCGGGGGTCTGCAGGCTCGTCTCGATGAGGTCGTGTACGCGGGCTCGGGCATCGCCACCCTGCTCGACCACGCTAATCACCATGGAGTGCGTGATGCGCAGGCGCGGCTTGAGTGTCTCGGGCTGCGTCTCGATCAGGCGCTCGAACGTCTGCTTGTTCCAGGTGACAAAGCCCTCGGGGGCCTTCTTCTTTTTAATCTTGCGGAGCTTTTTGGGGTCGTCGCCCGCCTTGGCCATAAGCTTGGCATTCTCGATCTCGTGCTCGGGTGCCTCGGCGATGACCATGCCCTCGGTATCGAAGCCCGAGCGGCCGGCACGACCGGCAATCTGATGGAACTCGCGGGCGCGCAGACGACGCATCTTGTAGCCATCGAACTTGGTGAGCGCGGTGAGCACCACGGTGTGGATGGGCACGTTGATACCGACGCCGAGCGTATCGGTGCCGCAGATGACGGGTAGCAGGCCCTGCTGCGCCAAGCGCTCGACCAGCAGGCGGTAGCGCGGCAACATGCCAGCATGGTGCACGCCGACGCCGCATCCGAGCAAGCGCTTGAGGATTTTGCCGAAGGCCGTCGAGAAGCTCGTGCCCTTGGCCGCCTCCTTAATGGCCTCGCGCTGCTCCTTGCTGGCAATGCCAAAGTTGGCGAGGGATTGCGCCGTTGCAAGTGCGGCGTCCTGGCTAAAGTGCACGATGTAGAGCGGGGCCTCGCCACGGCGCATGGCGAGCTCGACCGTGCCCTCGAGGGAGGTCGTCACATAGTCGTAGCTCAGCGGAACAGGACGTGGGGCGTCGACAACCAAGTCGCAAGCAGTGCCGGTGAGCTCCTCGAGTGAGGCGGCGATGGCAGTGACATCGCCGAGCGTGGCGCTCATGAGCATGAATTGCGTGTGAGGCAGGGTGAGCAGCGGCACCTGCCAGGCCCAACCGCGATCGGGGTCGGCAAAGTAGTGGAACTCGTCCATGGCGACGCAGCCAACATCGGCATCTTCGCCCTCGCGTAGTGCGTCGTTGGCGAGGATCTCTGCCGTACAGCAGATGACGGGCGCCTTGGTGTTGATATGCGTGTCGCCGGTGATCATGCCGACGTTATCGCGGCCGAGCACCTGCACCAGGTCGAAAAACTTTTCGCTGACCAAGGCCTTGATGGGGGCCGTGTAATAGCAGCGCTTGCCCTGCGCCATGCCCATAAAGAGCATGCCCAGTGCGACGAGCGATTTGCCCGATCCGGTCGGTGTGCCCAAAATGACGTGATCGCCGGCGGCTAGATCCATGAGGGCCTCTTCCTGGTGGTCCCACAGCTCAATACCGCGATTGCTCGTCCATTCAAAGAAGCGCTCGAAGGCCTGGTCGGGCGTGAGCCACGGTTCGGGCTCGCTGCCGTCCTCGGGCTCCCACCAGGTGGGGGAGAGCGCACCGAGTGAGCCGAATTCGGCTTCGGTTCCCGTGCCGCCCGAGAATGAGCTGGCGGCTCCGGCGCCGGAGACGGTGCTGGCGGCGATATCTGTCGTGGTCTGTGCCATGTGTTTGCTTTCTCTCGCGATTGTCCGCCAACTATTATGGCGTAGCGGCGGCGCGGGGTGCCAGCGCGAAAGAAAATGCAGGAAATGGGCGTTCTGCTCAGCCGTTTGGTGCGGCCGCGAGCTAAGTGAGTAGACTTTTTGCGATTTCGCCAGCACATGGCTTTTGCGTAAGGGATTTACCTGCGGTTTTACTTGTTCCTATGCGGGTTGTGCTTGGCTATTGCTAAAAAGTCTACTCACTTAGGCTTGAGGGTCGTTCGTCGGTGCCTATTTGCGCTTGCTCGCTGGCGACGTGACTGTCAAAAGCCCCTATGACTCCTGCGGAAGGCGCTTTTTGCCTTTGCGGGCGCGGTTTCTAAAGTTCTCGACGGCCTCTTCCATGCCCAGGGGTACATAGGTGAGCTCATCGAGGTCGTCGGGCAGGTAGCAGGCAAGACTTTGCTCCTGCATGCGGCCCGCCGCGAGCGCATCGTTACTGGGCTGCGCGCCGGGTGTGGCACAAATGCCATAGACGGTGGCGCCCATATCGCGGGTGCGCTGCTCGTATTCGGTTTCGGGATGCTCGGGATGGTCGTGGCGGACGTCGTCACTTACCCAAAGCGTGTCGTAACCTGCCGCGGCAAACTGTCCCAGGGCGTAGTCGCGCAATGGCTTGCTGTCGGTGCGCAGTGTGACGGTGGCACCGGCTGCAAAGGGCGGGCGGTAGAGCATCAGATGGTCGACATGGACGAGTCGTTTTTTGGCGTACTTGGCCTTGGGCTGTGGCGTGGGAAAGTTGATGGTGATGGCGTCGAGCTCGCCTGCGGCAAACAGCTGCGGCAGCGATGCGGCACCTCGGGGCAGGACGAGTGCGTTGGACAGCTCCTGCTCGCAGATTTTCTGTGCGGCATAGGCAATGCAGATGGGCTCCTGGTCCATGCCGATAAAGAGCGCTTCGGGTTCACGGTGAGCTCGCTCAACCAGATAGGTGCCTTTGCCACAGCCCAGATCCAGATGAAGGCGGGCGAAGGATACGCTGCCGGCCGGCGCGCAGGCCTTGCGCCAATCTCCGACATAGGCCTCGGGGTTCGTCTCAATCGCATCGGCGTAGCGCTCCAGGCGCTCTTCGAGTACAAAGTTCTTAGGCGTGCGAACGTGGACGGCTCCCATGAGGCTCCTTGGTCATAAATGCGAAACGCATGGCTGCGCGTTTCGGCGATGCGTTGGAAGAAGGTGGGCATAGTTTGCCCGAAAGATGCGGCGCGGCTCGGCGGCGCGTCGTCGGTGCCTACAGACGCTTGAGAATCACATAGCGGTTGAGCTCGCCGCTGCGACCGTCGGCATGGAAGCGCTCAAGCTCGCGCACGGGGACCTCGCCGCTCTTGTAGAACGTTCGGACGCCGCGCACCAGGTCGGTGATCTGTTGATCGTCAAAGTGATGACAATAGCGGTAAGCGTGGCGGTCGTTTTGCCAGCCAATGAGGTGGTCGCCGGCTTCAAACTGCGCGGAATCGTAACCCTCAAACGGTGGGGTGAGCTCGGCGCGGGCTTCGGCGCGAACGGCCTTGCGCGCCATGCGCTCGTCGTTCATAAACTCCCAAAAGCTGATGGCGATGATGCCGCCCGGGCGCGTCTGGCGCACCAAAGCGTCGAGCACGCGTACGCGGTACTCGCACGACGGCACGTGGTGCATAAAGCCAAAGCAGACCGAGATGTCGGCGAGCGGGGCGTCAAAGAGCGCATCGGGCGTCTCGGCGGGGTTGAGCCTCATGAGGGCATCGAGCACGTCGAGTTCCTGGAAGTGCAGGTTGGGAATGCGCAGCGCGTGGCCATGTGCATCGATGGCCAGGTCTTGGCACGAGTCGACGCCATAGAACTCGAAGGGGCAGCTGGCATCTGCCGAGGGGCTCGCGCCGTCGACGCCCTTGGCAGCCAGCGTGCCGCCGGCGGCAAAGTTCTCGAATCGCATGTTGCCGCAGGCAAGATCAAAGACGCGGACGGGATGCTCGATGGTGGCCACATCGAGCTGGTCGAGCGCGATGTCCATGGTGCGCACCCAGCCGGGCCAAGGGGCCTGGCGCGTATCGGAAAAGGAGGCGGAGTGCTCGCGATAGAACGTATTGTTGAGCTGGATGAGCGATGAGGCGAAATCGCGGTTCACGGCGCGGAACTCCCTCCGTTGGCGGTGCGGAATAAACAGTACGACCATACTACCGTTAACGCCGCAACGGGGACAACCGAGCTGCGGGTCATTGCTTTGTTTGGACACATTTCCGCAGCTCATATATGCCCGCAACCGCCGGTTGTCAAAAATCTCACTAGAATAGGTGGCATGCTTTTGGCGGTGGCGGATAGATTTTTAACTGTGCAAGGCGCCTTAAGAACAAAAACGGTCCGGCGGCACGGCTGGCATCGCATAGGAGGAACCATGAATGTAGAAACTGCGCAGCGGCTCGCCGACCTTCGTCGCAGCAAGGGTTTTAGCCAAGAAGGGCTGGCGCGAAAGCTGGGGCTGTCGCGCCAGGCGGTCAGTAAATGGGAGCGTGCGGAGAGCTCGCCCGATACCGAGAACCTGATCTCGCTCGCAAAACTCTATGGCGTGAGTTTGGATGAGCTGCTCAATCCGAGCGATGAGATCGAGGACGATATCGAGTTTGAGAACGAGGACCGCGCCCGTCAGCGCGAGGCCGAGGCGGCGGAGCGTGCCCGTACCCACGAGGCGGCGGCACGCGCTACCGAGGCGGCAACGCAGGCGAGTGATGCTGCGGCCAAGGCGGCGCAAGCGGCAAGCTGGAGTGCACAGGCCGCCAATGCCGCTACGGCGCAGGCGACGAGTGGCGGTGCGGTTGGCTCGACTCCGGTGAAGGGCCCGTTCCAGTCGTTCCCGTATTGGGCTGTGTGTTGGCTGCTGTTCTTTTTGCTGATGTTCCCGTTTGGTGCCGGCCCCTTTGCCGCGCTGATCTTCTTTACGATTCCCATCTATCACTGGGTGGCGCGTGCACTCGATGGTGATTGGGCGCGCGGGGATATTCAGGTTGGTTCGGCACCGGTGACGGCTAGGACTCAGGTGCAGGATGCTTCTGCGGAACCTGATGCTGACGTGGCTACCACGGCCACCGCTGAGCCGATTTCCAAAGAGGGTGACGAATGATGAAGCTTTCGCATGAATCCAAGGTACGTCTGGGCGTTGGCATCGGGGCGTTTGTGCTCATCATTGGGCTTGTATTTGGCGTTTCGCGGACATTGATTCATTTTGATGGCCCGTGGGATCTCGACGATGTTGTATCCGGCTTGTCCGGTAGGGACGATGTGGTGGACGAGGGCGATCTTTTGGATGACGGTAACTATTCCGCTCAACCTCAGCAGCTTTCGAGCACGACTTTTGATGCCGATATGTTTCGCTACCTCGATTTCGATATCAATGCGGCTTCGGTGGACGTCAAGGTTGTTGATGGCAACAAGGCTCGCGTTATCGAGCGGGGGCGCGTTGCCAAGGGTATGGATGCCTCCAAGGCCGCGGCGCAAAACATCGCATCCGTCGAGGACTCGACGCTCAAGGTTTCCCAGTTTGGAAGTGATGACGGTAAGGCAATCGATCGCTCGGTTACGGTTGAGCTGCCGCGCCGTGTTGCCGAACATCTGAAGGGGATCAACGCGCACGTGGGCTCGGGTGATTTGCAGATTGCCGGTGTCATCTGTGATGGTTTTGACCTTTTCCTGGGTGCGGGAGATGTAGAGTTTACAGGCAGCGTGACTGATGCGCTCAGTGCCGAGGTCGGTTCGGGTGATGTGACGTTCGAGCTCTACCAGGCCCCCGCGAAGTCGATGAACGTAAGCGTGGACTCGGGCAATGTGGAGGTAACGGTTCCGAACTCTACGGGCTTTACGGCGAGCCTTACTCTGGGTAGCGGTGACTTCGAGAGCGATTTCCTTCCGGATAGCTACGACGACGAGGCGATTTCGAGCCTCGAGTTCGAGAATGGCGATAAGTCCGCCACGTATCGCTTTGCGGTTGGTTCGGGCGACATGTCGTTCAATCCGGAATGACGACGGCGGGCTAAGTCCGCAAGCATAGATGCTTAGACGCGCTGTTTGATGAAGGCGCCGAAGCCGAGATCGGCTTCGGCGCCTTTGCCTTTACAATGGGGGCATGGAACAGATTATTTTGAACATACTCGAGGCTCTGCGTCGCGGTGAGACCGTGGACGACAAGGCGCTCGTCAAACTGATACATGCCGAGGCGCGCCGTGAGGGTGCCGACAAACGAGATCTGGCCAAGCGCCGTCTGCTGCCGTTCTACCAGCGGGTTAAACGTGAGAAGCCGGCTCGTTGGGCTGGATGGAATGTCGATGCCGAGCTGGAGCGTCAGCTGCTGCAGGTGCTGCGCATGAAGCCGCGCCGCACGGCTTCGGGCGTGGCGACCATTACCGTCATCACCAAGCCGTGGCCCTGTTCGGGCGATTGCCTGTTTTGCCCCAACGATCTGCGCATGCCCAAAAGCTATCTGCATGCCGAGCCGGCATGCGCCCGTGCGGAGCAAAACTGCTTTGACCCGTATTTGCAGGTGAGCGCTCGTCTGACCGCGCTTTCGCAGATGGGGCATGCGACCGACAAGATAGAGCTCATCGTGCTCGGTGGCACCTGGAGCGACTATCCGCAAGGGTATCAGACGTGGTTTATGTCGGAGCTTTTCCGTGCGCTCAATGACGATGCCGTGGCTGGTGTGGCGGCTAACCCCATGTTGGCGCGTCCGGGCATCAGCCGTGCCGAGGTGGGGCGCCTGCTCGATGACGCGCCCGCCGATGCCCTGCCGCCGGTGGTAACAGAGCGCCGCGAGCGCTATCGGGCTGCCGGCATTGCGGCTGACGAGGCTGAGCTTGCTGCCGGCGTTGCCGACGAGCAGGAGCGTGTGGATGCTGCCGTGGGCGGCTATAACCGCGCGGTGCGTCGTCTGTACGGCCCTGGTACGCCGTGGGGCGAGGTCACCGAGTGGCAGACGGCAACGATGGAGGAGCTCGAGCGTCAGCAGCGCATCAACGAGACGGCGAAGCATCGCGTGGTGGGACTCGTTATCGAGACGCGCCCCGATGCTGTAACGCCGCAGGCCCTCATGCTCATCCGCCGCCTGGGCTGCACCAAGATACAGATGGGCATCCAAAGCCTTGACCAGCATCTACTCGATATCAACGAGCGCCGCATTTCGGTGACACAGATCGAGCGGGCGTTTTCGCTCGCGCGTCTGTTTGGCTTTAAGATCCACGCTCATTTTATGCTCAACTTGTTGGGCGCCACACCCGAGGGGGACAAGCGCGACTACGAGCGCTTTATGACCGAGGGGGCCTTTATGCCCGACGAGGTCAAAGTCTACCCGTGTGCGCTCATCGAGGGCTCGCGCCTGGTGGGCTGCTACGAGCGCGGCGAGTGGCGCCCCTATACCGAGGAAGAACTGCTCGATGTGCTGGCCGATGACATCGTGGTGACGCCGGCATTCTGCCGCATCAGCCGCATGATTCGCGACTTTAGTTCCGATGACATCATGGTGGGCAACAAGAAGCCCAACCTGCGTCAGCTCGTCGAGAACCGCCTGGCTGCTCGGGGTGACGGTGCGACGGTGCGTGAGATTCGCTATCGCGAGATCAGCACGGCGGGTGCCGACCTGGATGAGCTATCTCTTGATGAGGAAGTAGCGTACGAGACGCCGGTGACTTACGAGCGCTTTTTGCAGTGGGTGACGCCGCGGGGCAAGATCGCGGGCTTTTTGCGGTTGTCGCTGCCCGATCGCGCTTTTGTTGCCGCACATGCGGACGAGCTGCCGACGATGCCGGACGAGGCGATGATTCGTGAGGTGCACGTGTATGGTATGGCGGCACGCGTGGGGGATCAAGGCCAGGCGGCGCAGCATCACGGTTTGGGGCGTTTGCTCGTAGAGCATGCATGCGAGATTGCCCGGGATGCGGGTTATGCGCGTATCAACGTGATTAGCGCGGTCGGTACGCGCGAGTACTATCGCCATTTGGGTTTCTACGACCACGGACTCTATCTGCAAAAGGAGCTCTAAATGAACAAGCCGAGTGTTTCTGCCGGCGTCGTCGCCGGCGTTGCTCTGGGAGCCGCGGCGCTTGGCGCGGCCGCTGTCGCTGTTCGTGCTGCCTGTCTGCAAGTTGCGCGAACCCGCAATGGGTTGGCGCGTGTGAAACGCGTGCACGATGAGAGCGGTGACGAGGTCCGTGTGCTCGTGCAAGGCGGCGTCTACCAAAGCGCGAGTTACGTTGGCGAGCGCTGGGCGGAGCCCGTCTTTGCGTACTATCGCGCGTTTGACGACGTGTTTGAGGCCGAGGATGCGATGCGCGACGCTTATGGTCACGGTATCAACCGTATGCTTATGCTAGGTGGCGGCGGGTTTGCCTATCCCAAATTTGCGCTGATGTCGCACAAGGTCCTGCGCATGGACGTCATCGAGTATGACGGAGAGATAACGCGCTTGGCGCGCCGTTGGTTCTATCTGGATGAACTGGAGCACGCGGTGGGCGATCGCCTGCGGGTGATTACCGCTGAGGCTCGCTCGTATCTGGGTGTGACGAGCGTGGGCCATCGTCGCTATGACGTGGTCGTGAGCGATTGCTTTGGCGGTGCCGAGCCCGTGCGCGAGCTGGCGACCGTTGAGGCGCTGCGCCTGGTGCGGGGCAGCCTGAACCCCGGGGGTATCTACGTGGCCAATATCGTGAGCGCAAACGAGGGGAGCGATGTGACGTTCCTTCGCGACTGCGCTGCCACGGCACTCGAGGTATTCGTCCACGCCTGGGTGGTCCCATGTGGCGATGCAGAGTTCGGCGGCGAGGAAAACTACCTGCTCATCGCCAGCGACGGCGACTACGCCTTTGCCGAAGCCGTGCCCTTCGACACCGACTTCCTCGGCACCGTCCTTCACGACAAGTAAGTCTCCCCGTCCCAAAATAGACTGGTCTTAGGCGTGGTCGCGCCAGCCGAGAACGCGCTGCTTCATGCCCTCTATGTCGAGCACACCTTCGGCAAAGCCCTTGCGCACGAGCTCTTCGGGAACAAACTCGTCGTAGCGGTCAAAGTAAGGCACCTCGCCAGGATAGACGAGCTCGATGGGATCGAAGTCCTTCTCGGCCTCGGCGGCGAGCACCTCAAAGAACGTCTCCTCATCGGCCTTCATCTTAAACTGCATAAAGTACGGGCGTGACGGATCGAGCCCGCGAAGGCCCAGCTCCGCGGCACATTTAATCTTGAGCATGCGCTCGAGCGCCAAAAAGGCGTAGCTGCCCAGCCAGGGGAAGAGCACCCAGGTATCGCCGCCCAGGTTAATGAGCGGCTTGGTTCCCGCCCCCGAAATCTCGGCGGTATGACGAGCCTGCGCCAAGCGGGCCCGTGCGTTACCCATAAGGTACGGATATGTCGCGTGCTCGTTGAGCGCCTTGCGCATGCGCTCGAGCACATGCGTGTTAATGTCGCCGGGGCAGTCGCCAAAGTAGGCCGGCACCCGGCCCTTGACCTGCGTGGCAAAGACAGTGTGGCGCTTCCAGTCCACTTCCTCGACAATCCAGCAGTGTCCGGCGATGGCGATGCGCTCACCGGGCGGTGGCGGATTGACGATCGTGCCCAACTCGGCCGACTCGCTGCGAACGGTGAACTCCTCGTTTTCCTGGAATACGGCGTAGAACTTAAAGTTGTTAATGATGCGCTCACCCGCGAGACCCACGATGAGCCCACCGCCCTCGGTGACTTGGATATGGTC
Organism: uncultured Collinsella sp.; assembly: GCA_900550965.1. GTDB lineage: Bacteria > Actinomycetota > Coriobacteriia > Coriobacteriales > Coriobacteriaceae > Collinsella. Next base: position 25,303 of record URUC01000014.1, read on the forward strand.
GATCTTAATGAGGTGACGCAGCAGTACGCGATAGTCATCGGCCGAGATGCGATGGAAATAGCTGAGCGTGAGCACGCGCTGGGCAAGCTCTGCCGGCGTGAGTTCGCCGGTACTGGCAAGCGTCGACATAGTCTGGTGGTAGAGCAGGCTGTAGGGGAGTCGATCGAGCTCGGGCGGCTCGACCCACTTTTCCTCGCGATAGAGTTGTACGAGCGCGATTCCCTGCAGGAGCTTCCACGGAATGGTCTCGGGCATCATCGTGCGCGGCTCGGGCTCTTCCTCGCGCATGACAAACCACATCTCGGGCGGAAGATCGCGGCGTCCCGTGCGGCCCATTCGCTGCAAAAAGGAGCTGACGGTAAATGGCGCATCGATCTGAAACGCACGCTCCAGGCGGCCGATATCGATACCGAGCTCCAGCGTAGAGGTGGTGACGGTCGTTTGTGCCTGTTCCTCGTCACGCATGAGTTCCTCGGCTGTCTCGCGCAACGATGCCGAAAGATTGCCGTGATGGATGAGAAAGCGGTCGGGCTCGTGTCGGCTCTCGCAGTAGCTGCGCAGCATGGAGCATACGGCCTCTGCCTCCTCACGCGAGTTGGCAAAGACCAGGCACTTGCGGCCGCGGGTGTGTTCGAAGATATAGCCCATGCCGGGGTCGGCGTTGTCGGGTGCGGTGTCGGTGGGGTTGAGGAGCGCCTGCTCGGTGGCCTGGGGGATATCGACTTCGCCCTCGGGGGCCGAAGAAGTGCGACGGTCTTTGGGAGCGGCCTTGCCCCGCGCCTGCTCGCGACGTTGACGGCGCTCCTCTTGTGTGAGCTGTCCGCTGTGACGCATGTCTTGGGCGCCGGCGGGCAGTGCCGCGGGTGCCGCCGTCTCAATGCGCTCGCATGCAAGCACTTCGGCCTCTTGAGGACTTGTGCCCACGAATCCCCGCTGCTGTGCCTGGGGGCCCGAGTTGTAGAAGTGCTCCATGGAGATACGCCACACGCGGCGCGGTTCCTCAAAGCGGGGGATAACGCAGTCGCGCCCCGTTCCCTGTGAGAGAAAGGCGCCCGTGCGCTCGGGGTCGCCGATGGTAGCGGAAAGGCCAATGCGGCGGGGCTGCACGCCTGCCATGCGCGAGAGGCGCTCGATAAGGCACAGCGTCTGACCGCCGCGGTCGCCGCGCATGAGCGAGTGGACCTCATCGATGACCACATAGCGCAGGTCGCAAAACATGCGCGGGGTCGCCATGTGCTTATGGATTAAGAGCGCTTCGAGTGACTCAGGCGTAATCTGCAAGATGCCGCTCGGTTTTTTGATGAGCTTAGCCTTGTGCGACTGCGAGACATCGCCATGCCAGTGCCAGACAGGGATATCGGCCTCTTCGCAGAGGTCGTTGAGGCGGACGAACTGATCATTGATGAGCGCTTTGAGGGGGCCGATGTAGAGGGCGCCCACGCTTGCGGGCGGGTTCTCCCAAAACTCGGTCAGGATGGGAAAGAAGGCTGCCTCGGTTTTGCCGGAAGCCGTGGATGCCGTCAAGAGCACATTATCTTGCGTGTTAAAGATGGCATCTGCCGCCGCAACCTGGATAGAGCGCAGGCTCTCCCAATCGTGGGAATAGATGAAGTCTTGGATAAACGGGGCGTAGCGGTCAAAGGCGTTCACGGGGCCTCCTCTCAAAAACGAATCTCTCAACGCGGCTGGCAATGGTTTGCTGCATTGCTGTCTCAACGTTTGTGCAGATAAAACCTGCCAAAATAAACCTGTCCCTTTTTGACAGGTTAGATGGTGAATTCGGCGAAGTTGCGGTCGCCGTCTGCGGTGCCGGTGTCGCCTGTTACGGCTGCCGGCACCAGCGTGTCGCCGCCGACGCTTTGCAGCAGCTCGGCCACATTTGCATCGGGGTTCTGACACAGGATATCGAGCAGCTCGATAAAGTCACGGATAACCTCACGCGGCGTCAAGTGCGTATCAGCTCCCACGCGGCCGAACTCAATCTTGAGAAAGTCCACCAAGTCGTTTTCGGTAAGCGTGGGCGTCCAGCCAAAGTAGCCGGCATGGATCTGCATGAGTTTTTCGATGAGCACCAGCAGCTCCTCATAGGTGAGTGGCTGCAGGCGGATGATGGGCGCGAGCATGTCTTTGAGGTCCTCACGCGCAAAGCGGCCCTGAGCGAGTCGGCTGCGCAGGGCCTCGTAGGAGAACACGCCGCGGCGGCGGTCTTCGATGGAGGTTGGCGTGCCGCCCATGATCATGCCCAGGTACTGCGCCTTGCCCTGGAGCGTGTCGTTGTACATGGTCAGGATCTTCTCGTAGTTATATTGGCGTGTGATGGCGTTGGGAATCTTATATAGATTCACGAGCTCGTCGATAAGCACCAGCATGCCCTTGTAGCCGCTGCAGACCAAAAAGCGTGCAATGAGCTTAACGTAGTCGTACCAGTCGTCATCGCTGATGATGGTCGAGGAGCCCAGTTCGGCGCGAGCCTCGCTCTTGGTGCGGTATTCGCCGCGGATCCATTTGGTCACGCGGCTCATGGCCTCTTCGTCGCCCTCGGATACGGCCGTGCGATAGCGGCGGAGCATGCGGGTGAAGTCAAAGCCGTGGACCATCTCCTCGAGCGGGGCCAGTTGGGTATTGACGACTGACTCGTCGATGTCGGCACATGAGGCGACCCAGCGATCCAGAATAAGGTTGAGCGCACCGCCCTCGGGGCGCGTCTTGGTCGATATGTTGCGGATGAGCTCGCGGTAGGTGGCAAGGCCCTGCCCCTGACCGCCTTGCAGGCGGCGCTCGGGCGACAGGTCGGCATCAGCGACGACGAATCCCTCGCCCATGGCGTGCGTGCGAATGGTCTGGAGCAAAAAGCTCTTGCCGGCGCCGTAACGACCGACCAGAAAGCGGAAGCTCGCGCCACCGTCGGCGATGAGACTCAGATCGGTGAGCAGGGCGCGGATCTCGACCTCGCGCCCTACGGTGATGTAGGGAAGGCCGATGCGCGGGACCACGCCGCCCTTGAGTGAGTTGAGAATGACGGCGGCGACGCGCTTGGGCACGCGGGGTGCTGCGGATGCGATATCACTCATAGTCTAGGTATCCTCTCACGTCTGCTTCGTAATCCTCGATAATTTGCGGTCCTGCCGCGCCGAATTCGATAACGGTGTCTCCCACCAGGTCAAAGAGCGCCTCGTTGATGCTGTCGACGAGCATGTCCTCGCTCTGCCCCGATTGCACTACCGCCGATTTCGCCTGTACTGCGTTGTGCTCGAGCAGCGCGCGGAGATAGGCGTCTGCGGCAGGCGTGAGTTCGTTCGTGGCGTCAGCGGGCGCAACAGCTGCGAACGCGGGCGTCGGCGCGAGAAGCGGTGCCACGACACCAAACTGTTCGGTGGATATGGTTGGCTCGTCGGTCTCGTCCTGCCGAATGGGTGCCGCGACCGCCTCGACAATCGCGTCGGCTACGGGCTCGGCTTCCGGTTGCCATGAGTCCGCTGCCTCGGCTTCCACAGGTGCGCCGTCCTCGCGTTCCTCATCAATCAAAAGCGCCTCACGCATTTGTGCGGCGGCGTTCCGAATGTGCCCCAGCTGGCTCAAATCGATATCGATCTTGACGGGCTGATGTGCGGCATCCCATGAAAGCCATGACACGATCTCGTCATCGATGATCTTGGCCAGATATTTGGGGACCTTCTCCTCCTTCAGGGGATGGGTGGGGTCTAGGGCCAGGCGCAGGCGTTGGTCGCAGGCGCGCATCATTTCACCGAGCTTGCTGCTCTTTTGCCTACTACCGTGGATACGCATGCATTCCCAAAAGCCGTTTTGGCAACGGTAGATATGGATGGGATCCAGGCGGTATTCGCAGTCCTCGTGGCGCTCGGGCGCAAAGAATACGGCCGAGGCAAACATGGTGTAGGGCATGGCCGTCTCCTCCCCAAATAAGCTCGCCACGATGCCGGTCTTTCGGTGCGTGTCATAGTAGCGCGCCATACGGACATACACGGCGCACGCCACGTGGCGCAGATCGCGGTGGTGGCTGCGGTCGAGCCGCGAGTTACTTAGGCTGTATGTGGAGAGGGCGTTGATGGCGGCCATGAGTCGCTCCTCGCGCACCTCATCGGGCGGAAGGGGGAGCGTGGGTTCGGAGGTTTTGCGACGCTTAGGGGTCTGGCCGGACGGCGCCGGTGCTGGTACAAGGTCTCGCGCTGCGCGCCGCAGCTCGATAA
>URUC01000015.1 GCA_900550965.1 uncultured Collinsella sp.
GGGCGTTATCGAACATGACAGTTTTAGAGTCACGAAGCAGCTTGGGGTCGAGCCCGTGGAACACGGCGTAATCCTGCAGCCACACGCGTGCAAACCGATCGATGCCGGGCTCGAAGGCGCGATAGGCATCCCAAAAGGCCTTGATCTTGTTAAAACCATCGAGCGGGTCATCTACGCCAATGCCGCAAATCAGCTCATAGAGATACAGAAAGGCAAAGGACGTAGACGTTTCCTCGACGGTTCCGCGGCGCACTTGGGCACGCCAGGTAAAGTAGCCGCGCAGCTGCCGGTCGCTCATGGCGTTGTAGGTGGGAAAGTACGACTTAAAGGTGCCGTTGTAGGGGCAGTCGTCCTCAAAATCGGCCATCAGCAGGCCTTGGCGGTAGAAAAGCTCGGCTTCCGAAAGCCAGCGACCCGCGCCGCCCTTGGGGTCTTCTTGCCAACGCGATATCTCACGCATTTTGCGGTACTGGTCGGGGAGGAAGTTCTGCATCTGCCGGCCGGTCTTGAGAATCGGCTCGTCTGCGTAGACCTCATGTGAGAAGCGAGCGGACTGATGGGTCCGGGCCTCGGCCATAATGCGCTCGATGAGCATCTTGATGTCCTGGTCGGCCACCGCTTCTCCTCTCCTAACGCAGCTTCGGTGACCTCATATCATAGCACAGCATCAAACAGGTGTTCGAGATACTGCTGCGTAGATAGATTTAGAACAGGAGGGCGTAGATGACGGCGATGACGACGGAGGGGAGCATATTGGCCGTGCGGAAGGTCTGAGGACGGATGAGGTTGACGCCGACGCAGAAGATGAGCATGGAGCCTACGAGCGAAAGGCTGTCGAGGGCTGCCGTGGTCATGATGGGGGAGAGTGCGCCGGCAAACAGCGTGATCGTCCCCTGGAACACGGCGACGGGCAGGGCGGAGAAGATGCAGCCGCGGCCAAGCGAGGCCGTCATGGTGCAGACGATGATGCAGTCCAGTGCGCCCTTGAGGGCAAGCGTTGACCAGTCGCCGAGCAGGCCGTCCTGGATCGATCCCACAATGGCCATGGCTCCGATGCACACGGTGAGTGAAGTCGAGACAAAAGCGTTGGTGAACTCGTTATCGCCCTCACTGCCAGTCTTGCGCTTGAGCCATTCGCCAAGGTTTTCAATGGCGGCCTCCAAGTTGATGGCCTCGCCGATGAGCGAGCCGAGGGCAAACGAGACGATGAGCATGGTGGTACCGGTGGTCGACAGCGCCTTTCCATCGATGACGAGCATCTTTTGCATGGTGCCGCCCAGGCCGATAAACAGGACGCACAGCCCCGATGCTTTCATGAGCGTGTCTTGGATGCGCGGTGTAATGAAGCGGCCGCCCGCTAATCCCAAAAGACCGCCCGCAACTAAAAGCACAACGTTGATGATTGTTCCCAAGCCCGGCATGAGCCCTCCTGTATTGATGCCAACGTGGCAATCGTAGCAGAACGAAATGCGAGGCACATCGCGACTCATCTAATACGTTATATAAGTGGTATTAGGAATGATGCGCAGCATTTAAGCCTCAGGTGGTTGTCGGGACATAGGGATAGTAGTCAAAGCGCAGTGTCATAAGCCGCTGTGGGGATTCAATAGCCGCGGCGATGATATTGGCATCGCGGGCACGATCAAACCCTTCGAGTTCGATTTGATACGAGACGTCTTGCATAATGTCCAGACGTCGCCAGGCTAGGAGTGTGTCACCATCGAATTCCAAGGTTTTGCCTCCGTCTGGGGCAACGGCGTATAGACGCAGTTTAGCGGTGGTTGCAGGGTCGACAACCGTGACCTTTTTAATTTCGTTTCGAGTATTCTTGGCGCCCAACAGGGTGAGCAGTGTTGGGGCCACGACCTCGCCCGATGGCAAAAAGACGACTTCGATGGATTCGGGAAATGCGATGATGGCCGACTTGCGGACGGGCTGATTGGCGGCGGCAACCTCGATGTTCGCAGCGTCGATGACCTCCGTGTGGTCGAGCGCGGCAAGCACGCAGCAGTTACCTTCATCGATCTCTTGAGGATCAGCAAGCCCCAGACTGTCCGCGAGCTCGGGATCGTTTGGATCGGTAGCGGGCTCATTCGGTGCTTCGAAAGAAGCTGGGACGCTGTTTGTCGGCGACGGCGTGTCGCCCACACCTGCTTCTTTGTCTGCGCTCTCTTCTTGTATGGTTGCGTTAGTGAGTTCGTCGTTTGAGGGGAGCGTCTTGACGTCAAGCGCGGAGGGGACAATCCCGACGGCTCCGGATCCGTTCCACTCCATTTCGAGAAGCGCCGGGTCGGCAAGAATGCGTTGCCTGCTTTGCGCGTGGGCATCGATTTCAATAGGGCCTGCCTCTATCCCTCGTGTAAGGCTGAGTGATCCGGCTGGCTTCTCGAAATGAGCGTCTGTGTCTTTGGCGCTGACGGCGTAGAACAGCAGGGACGCTTCTCCCGCCGCGATGGCATCGGTGTCGGCTTTGGTCAGTCGCAACGATGTCGTGAATGAGAGGGTGGGCTGCGTGTCGTCTGCATTCGCGGCGGCGCAGCCCAGACATATACCGCCTCCTTTCTCGAAAAACGTACCGTCGAAGGCGACCTTCGCTCCGTTCGCCGAGTCATCGACCGAAGCGATGTCGATGCGCAGCTCTAAATTGCATGGATCGCCATCCGCATCGAGCACAACCGAGCGCCACATGCAGACGGCGCACCCCGCCTGGGAGCCGTTTGCCTTGTTCGAACGCTTGATATCCACGACTATCGAGCCGTCCGTATTACGACGAAGGCATCCCGAGGTTGAGATTGCGGCCTGTGCGATCGAAAAACGCTTACACGCAATGGCACTCGACGGATTTGGTGCGGAACTTAGGGCTACTGGTAAGGAGTCTGCCATGACGGGAGTCGCCCAAGCGGCGACAGGCGTTCCGGTTGCGAGCGCGCCGCAGAGTACGACGACGGGCAAAAGGTTCTTCGATGCCATGGGGTCTCCTTAGCTAATTTAGTGCGGCCTGTCCATGTTTTGTTTCTGGCTGCGTTTGATGTGCAGACCGAGGCCGGCGGTTCCCGTGCCTGCTGCTGTGGCGCCTGCTGCCAAAAGCCATCGTCTGTCGCCTGTCTGCGCCAACGGTTCCTCGCGGTCGCCGCGGTCGAGCTCCGAGAGGTCGACCGTCACTTGCGTGGCGGCCTGCGCCTGTTCTTGCTGGGCAAAGGCCATGGCTGGCCCAAACGCTAGGATGCCCACGGCGGCGGCCAGGGCGACGGCCTTATGCCGTGTGCGCACCGGGCTCGACCGTCCAGGTGATCGTTGCAACCTGATCGCCTTCGCCGGTTACGTGGAAGATGTCGCGCGTGACGCGGGCGACGTTTCCGCTTGTCTTGAGCTTAATTTTGTCCGTGCCGCCGGCAATGCCCTGGTAGCCCATGTCGAAGGCTGCATTCTTGGAAAGATCGAGGCCCGTCCCCTGCATTGCGGCGCTGGCGTTCTGGAGCGCGCCGTCGGGGCCGACCTTAAAGTCGATGGAGTTCTGCGCAGTTCCGGCCTTGGCGTCGGCAGCAATGGTCCAGGTGTTCATGGCGTCGATCTTCATGTTGGTGACATGGATGCCGTAGGCCGAATGATTGTCGATGGTGGTCGCGTCTTCTGAGGGGCCCTGAAGCGTGCCGTCGGCCTTGGCGACGAAGGGAATAACCGTCGGAACTTTGAACTCAACGTTGTCGATCTCGGTCCTGACCATTACTTTCGTGGTTCCAACGCGCCCGGCCGCCATAGCTGGCGTCGGGGCGGCGCCCATTGCGAGCGCGAGCGCGAGCCCTGCGCCCACGACGAGCGCTCTGGCTCCATTCATGTTCCTGGTGATGTCCATGGTCGTTCCTTTCTATTCGCCGCGGGCCGTCCCCGCGATGATTGGACGAATGCTGGTGAATTGCGTGCGGTGCCGCGTCGGCCGGAAAGCTAGTTCTCGGCTTGCTCAACCCGTACCTTGACACGTGTCGGATTGCCGTGGCTGTCGAGGGTCTTTGCATCGAGTGCCTGGATCTCGATGTATGCCTCGCCTTCTTTGATGTCGCCGGCGGGGCACGTTTCGATTGTCTTGCCGGTCTCGACCACACCGGATTCGTACATGGTCTCGTCGTTTTGGATGACGCGGAATCGCTGGGGAAATTTATTGTCATGGACGTTTTGCACGTTGACGCGCAGCTTGCCGTCCTCCTGCAGCTGAGCGACCGGTGCGACCGAAATCGTCATCATGTTGTCGCGGACGATGGCGTCGAGCTCATCTTGGATTTCCTGACGCGTTTTGCCCTCCGCCGTCGTAACCGAAGCGCCCGCCTCGGGTACGGGCTGCGACTGCCAAGCGTATAGTCCTACGGCGACAAGGGCGCAGACGATGGCTAAGCAGGCAACGATGAGCTTCTTGCGACGACCCAGGCCTGCAAAGTGGGGTGGCTTCTTCGCGCTCATGCGGCATCCTTGGCGGTATAGATGCGCGCAAAGGTGGACGGGTTCGCTCCAAAGAGCATGTGAAGCATCAGGCGGCGCGAGTAGACAAGCTCGTCGAAGTCGGGAGGGAGCTCGATGTCGTGGATATGCGCGATGTGGTGGGCGAGCGCCGAGAACGACTCGGGGTCGCAGATCACATCGGTGGTAACGTGGTAGACCGCCGTATCGGGGAATGCCTCTTCGTCGAAAGGCAGGAGATGGGGATCGTCGTCGACTTCGATGGCGATGCCGTACTGGGGCCAGTAATATGCCATGGGAACCTCCCTGCTTCTGGGCCAAAACTTCTATTGGTTTTGGCTGTCGACGCCGACGGTATCAGCCGCTACTTGACCAATTTCTGACCAAATACTTGACGGATTGGCGTCTCCGCAGGTAAAAGGCGGCAAAAAATACTCCAACTTTTTTCGAGCGGCAATCGCGCGGTCGGCGACGGCGGGGCCATATGTGTCAAAAGCATCGTCTGCCGAGGAAATCAAGCCGCTCGCCGAATTGCACGAACGTAAAAATCGCCAATTATGGAGACGGTCTCGAACACGTCGACGAAACGATGCGGTAACATCTCCCTGCAAACACTGTAGTTAGCTAAAGGGGGAGTTCGCGTGTCTGCAACCATCAAACCCTTCACCGACGAGTTCGAAGAGTATGGTCGCGATGAGTCTCGCGCATCGGGCGAGGCCTCGAGCATCTCGTTTCCGACAACGGAAGACGAGGTCCGTGCCATTTTGGAAAAGCTCCATGTCGAGCGTGTCCCGGTAACGGTTCAGGGCGCCCGAACCGGCCTTGCCGCCGGTGCCGTGCCCCACGGCGGGCATATCCTCAATACTTCCCGTATGAATCGCTACTTGGGCCTTCGCCGCGATGAACAAGGCCAATTTCTGCTGCGCGTGGAGCCGGGCGTTGTGCTCTCGGAGCTGCGCAAGCAGCTGAGCAAGAAGGTGCTGCCGACTGCTGGTTGGGACCAGGCATCGCTTGAGGCCTACGAGGAGTTCCAAGAGGCCCCCGAGCAGTTTTTTCCCACCGATCCCACCGAGACGTCTGCCTGTCTGGGCGGCATGGCGGCATGTAACGCCTCTGGTGCCCGCAGCTACGCCTACGGTCCCATGCGCCCACATATCACGGGACTCCACGTCGCGCTGGCTGATGGCGATTTGCTTGAGCTTCAGCGCGGCGAGGCTTTTGCCCAGGGCCGCCACCTGTCGCTCGTGACGGCAGCGGGCCGTACGCTCGAGCTCGATCTTCCCGGCTATACCATGCCCAAGACAAAAAATGCCTCAGGCTATTTCGTTGCGGACGAAATGGACGCCATCGACCTCTTTATCGGTGCTTGCGGCACGCTCGGCGTTATCACCGAGCTCGAGATTGCCCTGCAGGCGGCGCCTGCGGTCGTTTGGGGTGTGAGCTGCTTTTTCGATAGCGAAGACAAGGCCGTGTCCTTTACTGATTCCGTGCGCCCCGTCCTGTCCCATGCGGCTGCCATCGAGTACTTCGACGCTGGCGCCCTGGATATTTTACGTCGCCAGCGCGAGCAGTCGACGGCGTTTGCCTCGCTGCCGGCGCTCGACAAAGAGGCGAAGGTCTGTGTCTACGTGGAGCTCGACTGCGATGACGAGGTCCAGGCGACCGAGGAACTGTACCACCTGGGATGGGTGCTCGAGTTTGCGGGTGGCCGCGACGATGCGACATGGGTCGCGCGCACCGAGGTTGATCGCGAGTGCCAGCGGTTCTTCCGCCATGCGGTCCCCGAGAGCGTCAATATGCTTATCGACGAGCGTCGCCGCACGGATCCCACCATCACCAAACTGGGTTCGGACATGTCGGTGCCCAATGCACGCCTTGCCGATGTCGTGGCCCTCTATCGCCGCACACTGGCCGAAAGCGGGCTTGAATCTGCTGCCTGGGGGCACATCGGTAACAACCATCTGCATGTGAACATCCTGCCGCGCGATGCGCAGGACTACCGTCGCGGTGGCGAGCTGTTTGCCCAGTGGGCTGCGGAGGTAACGGCTATGGGCGGTGCCGTTTCTGCCGAGCACGGCGTCGGCAAGATCAAGGCGGGCTTCTTGGAGACGATGTACGGTCACGAGGCCATGGTCGAGTCGGCGCGGCTCAAGCTCCAGCTCGATCCCGACGGGCAGTTGGGTCGCGGCAACCTGTTTGCGGAGAAGCTCTTGGATGAACTCGTCCAGAAAGGGGGCGCGTGAAGATGAGCGATTTCCATATGGTGGTGTGCGTCAAGGCGGTGCCCGGAAGCACCGAGGTCAAGATGGACCCCAAGACCAATACTATCGTGCGCGATGGCAAGCAAGCGGTCATTAACCCGTTCGATGCAAGCGCCCTCGAATGCGCGCTGGCGCTGAAGGACGACTTTATCGGCTTTGGCATGGACGTGCGCGTGACGGTGGTGTCGATGGGCATCCCCTCGACCGAGTCGCTGCTGCGCGACTGCATCGCTCGAGGCGCCGACGACGCGCTGCTGCTAACCGATCGCGCCTTTGCAGGTGCCGATACCCTGGCAACCACCTATGCCCTCAAGTGCGGCATCGAGGCGCTCGACGAGGACTTCGACCTGCTCATCTGCGGCAAGATGGCGGTGGATGGCGATACGGCTCAGATTGGTCCCGAGCTTGCCGGTGCCTTTGAGATTCCCTGCGTGACCGACGTGAGCTGTGTGCAGAGCGCGGGCTTTACGACGTGTGGCTCGCTGGCGCTCGTTCACGGCTGCGATGCCGGCGAGGAGACGGTGTACCTGGAGATGCCGTGTGCGATGACGACTGCCAAGGAGATTGGCCAGCTGCGCATGCCGAGTATTGCCGGTATTCGCGCGGCCGAGGATGCAGACGTGCGCGTGGCCAGCGCTGCCGACGTAAACGCCGACCCCTCGCGTTGCGGCCTTGCCGGATCACCGACGCAAGTCGTGCGCTCGTTTGTGCCCGACCGTGACCAAACGTGCGAGGCCGTCGAGGGAACGGCGTCCGAGCAGGCGGTAAAACTTGCCAAGATTATCGAGGGGATGGCATAGATGAGCGGGCTGATTATCGATAGCGAAGCCTGTATCGGCTGCGGTCGCTGCGTTCGCGCCTGCGCCTCGGGCGGCATTGTGGTGGAGGGTGAGCGCCCCAATCGCTGTGCCCGCGTAACCGACGGCTGTATCCTGTGCGGTGGGTGCGTCGACGCCTGCCCCGTCAACGCCATCTCGATTGAGCGCGACGGGGCCGCCGGCGCGGCAGACCTTGACGCATATCGAGACATCTGGATCTTCGTGCAGACTGACGAGCACGATGCCGTTGCATCCGTGGCCTTCGAGCTCATGGGCAAGGGGCGCGAGCTTGCCGATGCCCGCGGCTGCCGTCTGGTGGCACTGGTCGGCATGAGCCCCGAGGGCTCACTCGGGGACCTGGAGCATCTGATTTGCGCCGGTGCGGACGAAGTTCTGGTCTGTCGTGACGAGCGCCTGCGTCAGAACGACGCGGAGGTCTACGCCCGCTTGATCTGCGATTTGGTAGCCGAGCGCAAGCCCGAGGCCATTCTGTACGGCGCGACCGCCTTTGGTCGCGAGCTGGCGCCCAGTGTGGCCGTGCGCTTGCAGACGGGCCTTACGGCCGATTGCACGGTGCTTTCGATGGATACGGAGACGGGTCTGCTGCAGCAGACGCGCCCGGCGTTTGGCGGCAACCTGATGGCCACCATTATCTGCCCCAACCACCGTCCTCAGATGGCAACGGTGCGCCCCGGCATCTTTAAGGCGCCCGAGTTTGACTATAGCCGCTCCGGCACGATTGCCCAGGTAGTGCTAGCGGATGACGTTAAGGCCCGTGTCGAGATCTCGATTCCCGCCGAGGAGTGGGGACAGCAGGCCTCAATTGCCGATGCCGAGCGTCTAGTCGTGGTGGGCCGCGGCATCGGCTCCAAGAAAAACCTACCGCTGATGCGAAGGCTTGCCGAGGCTCTGGGTGCCGAGCTTGGCTGCACGCGCCCCGTGGTGGAGGCCGGCTGGCTGGAGTATCGCCACCAAATTGGCCAGACGGGTGTATCGGTCTCGCCCAAGCTCCTCGTGAGCATCGGTGTCTCGGGCGCTATCCAGCATCTCGCCGGCATCGGTGGGGCGGAGTGCATTGTCGCCATCAATGAGGACCCGGATGCCCCCATCTTCGGTGCCGCCCGGTACAAGGTCGTCGGCGATGCCGTTGAGATCGTTGAGGAACTGCTGGCTCAGCTCGAGTGCTAAGCGCTTGCCAGCCAGCGGCGCAGCTCGTCCTTAAGGCGGCTCCAGGTTGCCTGCGCGGCGGGGTCGGTAAAGGGTCGCGTAATGCCAAAGGGCGCGTCGAGCAGGCGATAGATATCGCCTTGCTCGCGCGCCAGTGCACGGCTTGCCGGATGGACGAGCTCAAACATAAAGCAGATGAGCCCCACCAGGTAGTCCGCCGGCTCGTTGCGCTCGTCACGCGCGACGCAGCGATGCTCGTCAAAGGCGGTAAGCGCCGGTGTCGAGAAGTGGCTGGCGAGAAACGTGTCCTCATCCACCTTGAGGATGGTGTCGACGGTGCTGTCGGCGATGGTGCGCATAATGTCGATCTTGTCGCCATCGCGCACGATATCGCAGAAGCGCCGCGTGCGCTCGTCGAGCTGCGCGGGTAGACGGAAATCGCTGTGATAGGCAATGCTCGCTCGGATGAGCTCATCTTCTGCCGGGTCATCGATAAAGTCGCGGACGCTCGTCACGGCGGGTGCATCGGCGGGATTCTCGCCAAAGAGGACCTCGATGCCCAGCGCTGCATGGCCCATGCTCTCGGCGTCCTTAAAGGTGTCCCAGCGTCGCAGCTGCTCAAAGCGGCCTATATCGTGCAGCAGGCCGCAAAGCCATGCCAAGTCAATATCATCTGACGACCAGCCCTGCTCGCGCGCTACGGCATCGCATGCCTCGGCCACGTGGTACGTATGCTCGATTTTGAGCGCGATGCGTGGGTTGGTGGCGTCGTAGGCATCGGTGTAGCTTTTGAAGGCTGCGCGCGCCCGGTCTCGATCGATAGCTGTCATAATGACTTCCTAAAAAGTTGTGTCTTTCGATCCGGTGGCAATTGTAGGCGAACTTTATTGCCACCGGTTGATATTTCTGCTGCGTTGCGAGGTGCGCTGCAGACGACTTACCAGAATGGGAGTGGCATGGTCCTTAGGATCTTTAAAACCGTCTGGCCGGTGATGCTTACCTATGTTGCAATAGGCGCGCCGTGCGGAATGATCATGGGGCAGACGGGAATGGAACCCTGGATGGTCTTTGCCCTGAGCAGCACGTTTGTGACGGGCAGCGGCCAGTTTATGATCTGCAACCTGTGGCTGGCGGGCGTGCCTGCAGCATCGATCGTCGCGAGCGTTGCTGCCATCTCCTCGCGCTTTGCGCTTTACTCGGCATCGATCGCGCCGCATCTGACGGGTGCCTCGAAGCGTCAGACGCTGGCTGTTGCCGCGACACTTACCGAGGAGGCATATGGCATCTCGCTTGCCAAGTTGGTTGAAGGGGAGGATTGGGGCCCGCGCGAGTCCTTTGTGCTCAACGTGATTCTCATCGCAACATGGGGCGTTTCGTGTACGATGGGCGCCATCGTCGGCGCCGTTGTCGATGTTCCCACCGCCATTGCAGCCTTTGTCTGCACCTCGCTCTTTATCTGCCTGCTCTTTTCGCAGCGGCTGTCGCGCGGCAACGTTGTCGCGGCGGTTTCGGGCGCGGTGTCCGTCGCCGTATGCAAGTTCTTGGGGTGGACGAATGTCGCCGTGCCGGTAAGCGTACTCGTTGGCGTTGCCGCGGCGCGCGTGTGCGATGCCCTCGCCGAAGGAAGGGATGCTCGCGATGCCCGTTAACGAGTTTTTGGTCCTGTGGCTCTCGTCGTGGGCGGCCATCGCGTTTTTCCGCATTGCCCCGGCGTTTGCTTTGCGCGGGAGAACGCTGTCGCCCCGCGTTACCGAGGCCTTGGGCTATATTCCGCCTGCCGCCTTTGCGGCGCTGGTCGCTAACGACCTGATAAGCCCCGGCGCTTTCGATGCCGGCTTGCGGCAGGGCTTGATTCCCTGGATCGCGTCTGCCGGCGTCGTCGTGGTGGCAATCAAGACAAAGTCGATGCTATGGTGCTGCGTCTCGGGCATCGTGCTCTATATCGTCTTGAGCCTCGTATAAGAGCAGGGCGCGTTTACCGTCTCGGCTTTACGAATCGGATTTCTCACCGAGCTGGTCTGCTTCTTCTGGTACCATGGTCAAACTTTACTGTAGCAAAGCGTGACGTGGGCTTTTGTTCCGTGTCAGCGGAAATGGGGGTTTCATGGCACAGAAAGCGACCGCCAACGAGCAAACGAAATTCAAAGTCCCGCGCATCCCGGGCGACATCATGATCTACCCGATGATCGTCGGCCTTTTGCTCAACACCTTCTGTCCGCAGGTTTTCGAGATCGGCGGATTCTTTACCGCCGCCTGCCGTGGCGGTTCCAACACCATCGTTGCCGCGATCCTACTCTTTGTGGGCGCCGGCATCAGCTTTAAGTCCACGCCGGGTGCCATCAAGACCGGCATCGTCGTGCTGATCCCTAAGCTTGTGGTGGCAGCCGCGCTGGGCCTGGGCGTCGCGTACTTCTTTAACGATAACTTTTTGGGCCTGAGCTCGGTCTCCATTATCGGCGGCATCACGTTTTGCAACATGGCGCTCTATACGGGCATCATGGGCGAGTTTGGCGATGAGTCCGAGCAGGGCGCCGTGGGCATCCTGTTCTTTACGGCCGGCCCCGCCGTCACGATGATCATCCTCGGTGTTTCCGGCCTCGCCAACATCCCTGTCGGTACTATCATCGGCTCCATTTTGCCGCTCGTTATCGGCATGGTCCTGGGCAACTTGTTCCCGTTCATCAAGAACCTGCTGGTTCCCGGCACCAATGCCGCGATTGCCGTCATCGGATTTCAGCTCGGTGCGTCCATGAGCCTGTCGAGCTTTATCACCGGCGGTATTTCCGGCATCTTGCTGGGCCTTGTCACGCTGTTTGTCGTCGGTCCCATCACCTTTGCGTTTGAGCGTCTGTGCGGCGGCAATGGCAAGGCCGCTGTGGCTTGCTCCACCATTGCCGGCACGGCTATGACCACACCGGTTGCCCTCGCCGAGGTCGCACCGCGCTACGCCGAGCTTGCGCCCACCGCGTACGCTCAGATCGCCACCGCCGTTATCATCACGGCGATCATGGCTCCGATTCTGACTGGCTGGGTCGACAAGAAGTTCTGCCAAGGCAAGGAGGATCTGTCGCCTGTCGGTGTCGAGGCCATCGAGAAGGCTGTCGCGACTGACATCGATGGCGAGTAGCAATCGATACCCATCAATGATGCCGGCGTGTGCAATTCGCGCCGTATGGGTGCCCGAACAGAAACTGTTTTGCAGTGATGTTCGGGCGCTCTGCTATTATCCCCTTTACCCCTGCGGAGTAAAGGGGTGTTTATTGCCCTGATTCGAATTGGGCGATTCTGACCACTTGGATATTGAAGGGATGGCGCTAGTGGTTAAGGCACTCAAGATTGAGATATTCGTGCTATGCATGATTGTTCTTATCGGGCTTGCCGTGCGAAGCCGTCGCTCCCTGTTCTCGAGCACCCAGCAGCTCTTGTTTAGCATGCTGGGCTACACGTCTGCTGCATACATATTATTCGATATGATCTGGACGCTTTCGGACGGTGTGGACGGCACGTTGGGCATTGCTGCCAACTGGATTTCCAACGCGGTTTCGTTTTCGCTCTTTGCTATCGCGTGTCTCATTTGGTTTATCTATTCCGAGACGGTGCAGGGTTCTCGCCTTTTGACCTCGCGCTATAGGGTGGTGCTTGTAGCGTTGCCTACGGCTCTGGTGGTCGTGCTGGCGTTTACCAGTTACTGGACGCACGCCCTGTTCTATATCGATTCGCAGGGCGTGTATCGTCGCGGCTTTGCCTATATGATCCAGCCCATTGTCAGCTACTGTTACGTTATACATACGTCCCTGCATGCGTTTGTGCAATCTCGCAGGGTCGAGAGCCTGCAGACGAAGGCCATCTATCGAACCTTGGCATTTTTCGCCATTCCGGCCCTGGTGGGCGGTACCTTTCAGGTCGTATACTCGGTGCCCGGCCTTTGCGTCGGCATAATGATTAGCATGTTGCTGCTCTACATCGTCTACCAGGAGCAGCTCATCTCGACCGACCCGTTGACTGGCCTCAACAATCGCAACCGTTTTGAGACCTATATGCTGTCGCTCTTCTCAAATGTGGATCAGGCCGATGGTGTGTATCTGCTTATGATGGACGCTGACGGCTTTAAGCAGATTAACGACCGGTATGGACATGTTGAGGGCGATCATGCCCTCCAGGTCATATCTGCTACGCTCAAAGAGGTCTGCTCGGCGTCTGGTGGCTTTATCGCACGTTATGGCGGCGACGAGTTCGTGGTGCTCCAAAAGGCGGCAGCGGACCAGGACATCATACGTCTGTGCGCGTCAATCAACGATGAGCTCGCACGCGCCGAGGTGCCGTATCTGTTGCGGATGTCCATCGGCTATGCACGGGTCGGTGATGGTGTCGATACCTGGCAAGACTTGCTTCGCGCCGCCGACGCGGAGCTCTACCGCGTAAAGCGCGAGAAGAAGAAAGCCGGCGCCCAGATACGCTAGAAAAAGAGGCGCACGCTTGCGTGCATGGCGGCCCTTGGCTCTCCGATGTACTCCATTAAACTAAAGTATGTGAATCCCCTCTGCTAAATAAGGGCAGTTCGCTAGGCCTTTTTAGGCCTGTTGACGATGATGATGCCGCCGCAGACCAACAGCAGGGCAACGATGACGGTAACGGGGCTCGTGCCGGCGCCCTCGCCGAGCAGCAGCGCGCTCAGCAGCACACCAAAGACGGGGTTCATAAACCCAAAGACCGAGACGCGGCTGACGGGGTTGACGGCAAGCAGGCGCGACCATAGCGAGTACGCGACGGCGGAGATGAGTGCCATATAGATAATGAGCGCGATGGCGGGGATGATCGCGGTGGGGGAGAGCGTGCCGCCCATCAAAAACCCGATGACGGTAAGGACCAGGCCGCCGACCAAGAACTGCCACCCGGCAAGCAAGACGCCGTCGTGCTTGCGCGAGAAGATGCCGATCAGGCAGGTCGAAAGGGCACCCGCGATGGTGGAGGCCAGGATAAAGCCCTCGCCGTCGAGCGTAAAGCCAAAGGTACCGTTCGCGCCCGAAAGGTTGACGAGCGCGACGCCGGCAAAGCCCAGCACACAGCCTAGTACCTTGGCCGCATCGAGCTTTTCGGTGCGAAACGCCAGGGCGGCAAAGAGGATGGCTAGGAAGTTGGCGCTGGCCTCGATGATGGAACTTGACATGGCACTGGCGCGCGAGAGTCCCAGATAGAAAAAGAAGTACTGCCCGATAGTCTGGAAGAGTGACAGGATGCAGATGGGCTTGATATCGCGTACCTGTGGGACGAGCGGGCGGCGCTGAGCTGTGCTCATACCGACGATAACCAGGATGCCGGCAAGCGTGAAGCGCAAACCTGCAAAGAGTAGCTGCGAGGCGCTATCGTGCGCCGGGATCCCAAAGAGCGCGTAGCCGATCTTGATGCAGGGAAAGGCCGATCCCCAGAGTGCACAGCAAACAAGACAGCCCAGGATAAGTCCGGGCAGGGTGGCGAGATGCGGCTTGCGGCTTTCCATGATGTCCTTCCTACATGCGCGATGCAAAAAAGAACCCGCCACCGGATGTCTCGGTGGCGGGTGTTGTTACCCGAAGGGATTGTAACCGATGGGAAAGGTTTAAGCGAAGTAGGCCACGCCGCTCTCAAAGATCGGCATGAACTTATCGCCGGGGACATGCTCGGGCACGTTGCGGTACAGGTTGTCGCCGCGACGCTCGGCATGGCCCATCTTGCCCAGGACGCGGCCGTCGGGGCTCGTGATGCCCTCGATGGCGAGTGCGGAGCCGTTGGGGTTGACGGAAAGATCCATGCTGGGCTTGCCGTCCTCGCCCACGTACTGCGTGGCGACCTGGCCGTTGGCGATCAGCTGGGCGAGCACCTCGTCGTTGGCGACAAAGCGGCCCTCGCCGTGGCTGATGGCGACGGTGTAGGGGTCGTCGAGGCTGCACTGCGACAGCCACGGGGACAGGTTGGACGAGATGCGGGTGCGCACCAGGCGGCTCTGATGGCGACCGATGGTGTTGAACGTCAGCGTGGGCGCATCGGGCGTGGCGTCGACGATATCGCCGTAGGGCACCAGGCCGAGCTTGACCAGAGCCTGGAAGCCGTTGCAGATGCCCAACATCAGGCCGTCGCGGGCCTTGAGCAGGTCGCGGACCGCCTCGGTGACCTCGGGAGCGCGGAAGAACGCCGTGATGAACTTGGCGGAGCCGTCGGGCTCGTCGCCGCCCGAGAAGCCGCCGGGGATCATGACGATCTGGCTTTGGCGGATGCGACGGGCAAGCTCGTGGGTGCTCTCGGCGACAGCCTCGGGCGTGAGGTTGTTGATCACGAAAGTGTCGGCCTCGGCGCCGGCGGCACGGAAGGCGCGGGCGCTATCGTACTCGCAGTTGTTGCCGGGGAACACGGGGATGATCACGCGCGGGCGGGCGATCTTGGCGCCGCCGTACACGTGGATATCCTTGGTGCGATAGTCGATGGTCTCGACCTCGGGCTGCTCGCCGGTGCTGCGGTAGGCGAAGACGCCCTCGATGCCGTTCTCCCAGGCCTCTTGGAGCTCGGAGAGCTCGATGACCTCGGAGCCGGTGTCGATGACATAGCCCTCGACGGTGGTGCCCAGTGGCTCGACGACAACGCCGTCGGCGACCTCGGGCAGCTCGGCATCCTCTGCGAGCTCGACGATAAAGCTGCCGTAGAGCGGGGTGAAGAGGCTCTCCACGTCCACGTCCTCGGCAAGCTCGATGCCGATCTGGTTGCCGACGCACATCTTAAAGAGGCTCTCGGCGCCGCAGCCGTAGCCGGGCGTGGAGACGGCCAGGGCGTCGCCGGTAGCAGTGAGCGCCTCGACGGCGTCAAACGCGGCGAGCAGCTGCTGAACGTCGGGGCGGTAGTCCTCGCCGTAGGTGGCGGGGGCGATGCGGACGACGCGGTGCGTCAGGCCCTTGAACTCGGGCGAGACGGCGCGGGCGGCCTTGCCCACGGCCACGGCGAAGCTGATGAGGGTCGGCGGAACGTTGAGTTCGCCGGCCTCGTCCTCAAAGGAGCCGCTCATGGAATCCTTGCCGCCGATGGCGCCGGCGCCCAGGTCGACCTGGGCCATAAGGGCGCCCAGGACGGCTGCCATGGGCTTGCCCCAGCGCTCGGCCTCGGTGCGCAGGCGCTCAAAGTATTCCTGGAAGGAGAGATAGGCGCGCTTGTGCTCAAAGCCGGCGGCCACGAGCTTGGCGATTGACTCAACCACGGACAGGTAGGCGCCCGCAAACTGGTCGGCCTCCATCAGGTAGGGGTTGAAGCCCCATGCCATGGCGCTCGCCGTGGTGGTCTCGCCGTCCACGGGGAACTTGGCGACCATGGCAGAGCTCGGGGTGAGCTGCGTCTTGCCGCCAAAGGGCATGAGCACGGTCGCGGCACCGATGGTGGAGTCGAAGCGCTCGGAAAGGCCCTTGTTGGAGGCGACGTTGAGATCGGTGACGAGCGAGGTCATGCGCTCGGCAAGCGTGGTGCCGGCCCAGCTGGGCTGCCACACGCTACGGGCGCAGACGTGGGCGACCTGGTGCTTGGGTGCACCGTTGGAGTTGAGGAACTCGCGGGACAGGTCGACGATGGCGACGCCGTTCCAGGCCATGCGCATGCGCGGCTCGGCGGTAACCTCGGCGATTACGGTCGCCTCCAGGTTCTCCTCGGCGGCGTAGCCCATGAACTCCTCGACGTCACCGTCGGCGACGGCGCAGGCCATACGCTCCTGGGACTCGGAGATGGCAAGCTCGGTGCCGTCCAGGCCGTCGTACTTCTTGGTCACGGTGTCCAGGTCGACATACAGGCCGTCGGCAAGTTCGCCCACGGCGACCGAGACGCCGCCGGCGCCAAAGTCGTTGCAGCGCTTGATCAGGCGGCAGGCGTCGCCGCGGCGGAACAGACGCTGCAGCTTGCGCTCGACCGGGGCGTTGCCCTTCTGGACCTCGGCGCCCGAGGTCTCGATGGACTCGGTGTTCTGGGTCTTGGAGGAGCCGGTGGCGCCGCCGATGCCGTCACGGCCGGTGCGGCCGCCCAGCAGGATGATCTTGTCGGTGGGGGCGGGGCACTCGCGACGCACGTGGTTTGCCGGGGTGGCGCCCACGACGGCGCCGACCTCCATGCGCTTGGCCACGTAGCCGGGGTGATAGAGCTCGTTGACCTGGCCGGTGGCAAGGCCGATCTGGTTGCCGTAGCTGGAGTAGCCGGCGGCGGCGGTGGTTACGAGCTTGCGCTGCGGCAGCTTGCCCTCGAGCGTCTCGGACACGGGGACGGTGGGGTCGCCGGCGCCGGTGACACGCATGGCCTGGTACACGTAGCTGCGGCCCGACAGCGGGTCGCGGATGGCACCGCCCACGCAGGTGGCGGCACCGCCGAAGGGCTCGATCTCGGTCGGGTGGTTGTGGGTCTCGTTCTTAAACAGGAACAGCCAGTCCTGGTCCTCGCCGTCGACATCAACCTTTACCTTGACGGTGCAGGCGTTGATCTCCTCGGACTCATCGACATCGGTCATGACGCCGGTCTTCTTGAGATACTTGGCGCCGATGGTGCCCATGTCCATGAGGCAGACGGGCTTGGCGTCGCGACCGAGTTCGTGGCGCATCTCCATGTAGCGGTCGAAGGCCTGCTGCACCACGGCGTCATCGATCGTCACATCATCCAGGACGGTGCCGAAGGTGGTGTGGCGGCAGTGGTCGGACCAATAGGTGTCGATTACGCGGATCTCGGTGATGGTGGGGTCGCGGTCCTCATCGCGGAAGTACTGCTGGCAGAAGGCGATGTCCGCCTCGTCCATGGCAAGGCCGCGCTCGGAGATAAAGGCGGCAAGGCTGGCTTCGTCGAGCTCGCGGAAACCGTCGAGCACCTCGACGGGCTGGGGCTCGGGGGTCTCCATGTACAGCGTCTCGGGCAGGTCGAGTGAGGCGATGCGCGCCTCGACGGGGTTCACCACGTAGTGCTTGATGGCATCGATGGCGGCCTCGTCCAGAGCGCCCGAGATCATATAGACCTTGGCGGAGCGCACGGCGGGGCGCTCGCCCTGGCTGATGAGCTGCACGCACTCGCTGGCGGAGTCGGCGCGCTGGTCAAACTGGCCAGGCAGGAATTCGACGGCAAAGACGGCGCCATCGCTTGCGGGGAGCTCGTCGTAGGTCACATCGACCTGGGGCTCGCTAAAGACGGTCGGCACGCAGGAGCGGAAAAGCTCTTCGTCGATGCCCTCGACGTCGTAGCGGTTTATGATCCTCAGGGCCTCGATGCCCTTGATGCCGAGAATTTCGGTCAGCTCGCCCTTGAGCTGCTGAGCCTCGACGTCGAACCCGGGTTTCTTCTCCACGTAGATACGAGAGACCATTGGTTCCTGCCTTCCTGATCGGTTGGGCGTACGGTACGGTATGCGGCAGCGGTCGGTTTGCGGGGCAAGCCTCGCGGTCGCCTTGAGCCACATGTTTGTAAACCTCACTATGATACGACAGCTCGCGGCGCGTTGAGGACGGCGAGGGTGCTACAGTGAAGCGCAAACAAGAGAAAGGCATCACATGGCATTCGTTTCGCTCGCCATCATCGCACTCGTGGCCTTTGCAAGCCCCTTCATCGCCTCGGCGATTCCCGGAAAACCCGTTCCCGAAACGGTCTTTTTGCTCGTGTTCGGTGCGGTGCTGGGCCCGCATATGCTCGGCGTCATCCATGTAGATGCTGAGGTCTCGCTTGTGTCCGAGCTGGGCCTGGCCTTTTTGTTCCTGCTTGCCGGCTTTGAGATCGACCCCAAGAGCATCACGGGCGTCGAGGGGCGCTACGGCTTGGCGACGTGGGTCGTCACGTTTGGTATCGCCTGGCTTGCCGTGCGCTTTACCCCGTGGTTCTCAGTCAGTCATTTCGACGGTATCGCTGTGACGCTTGCTCTTACCTCCACGGCGCTCGGCACGCTCGTGCCCATCATGCGTGAGCGCTCGCTTACCGGCACGCGCGTGGGCGACTCGATTCTCGCGTATGGCACTTGGGGCGAGCTCGGTCCCGTGCTCGCCATGTCGGTGCTGTTGTCTGCCCGCACTGGCATCCAAACGCTCGTTATCCTTGGCTTGTTTGCGGTGGTTTGCGTGTTGCTGGCCGTGGTCCCGAGCCGCTCCAAGCGCGTCGGCAGCCGCTTCTTTGCATTTGTTGAGGAGCGCGCCGATACCACGTCGCAGACCTTCGTGCGCCTGACGGTGCTCATCCTGGTCACGCTCGTGGCATTCTCGGCTGTCTTTGATCTCGACATCGTGTTGGGTTCTTTTGCCGCCGGCTTTGTCCTGCGCTATATCATCCCCGAGGGCAACCATACGCTCGAGACCAAGCTCGACGGTCTGGCCTACGGTTTTTTGATTCCGGTGTTCTTTACCGTATCGGGCGCAAAGATCGATCTGACGGCCGTGGCGTCGCGCCCGGGTCTGCTCGTGGGCTTTATCGTGGCGTTGTTGATTATTCGTGCCGTGCCCATTCTTATTTCCATGAGCATTTGTCCTGCGACGCGCGATGTGTCGGCGTATGGTCGCATTACCGTGGCCCTGTACTGCACCACGGCGCTGCCGATCATCGTTGCCGTTACGAGCGTTGCCGTCAACGCGGGCGCGCTGTCGCAAGATATTGCGTCGGTCATGGTTGCCGCCGGTGCCATCACGGTGTTCTTGATGCCATTGCTCGCGCAGCTCTTCTACCGCGTGGTGGATGCCGCACCGGTCGCCGCCGTGGCAGAGGTTGCCGAGCATCCATCCGATGCGCTCGACATCTTGCGCGCCCACCACGACCTAGCGAGCTTGCTCGCGCGCGAGCACGAGCTGCTGACCTCGCATGGCCATGGTCGCGTATTCGAGGGCCTGCCTACGCTCGATACGATTGCCGAGCGTCTTTCCGCCGAGGCGGCGAGCGGCCACATCGATGCCCGCATCGTGGACGCGGCGCACCTGCTTGCCGATAAGACCTATGGAGACGAGGTCGACCCGTCCGAGCTGACTCCGCGTGAGCGCCGCCGCCTGGAGCGCGCCAAGCTCGCTGTGCGCGAATACCGCCGCCGC
Organism: uncultured Collinsella sp.; assembly: GCA_900550965.1. Taxonomy (GTDB): domain Bacteria; phylum Actinomycetota; class Coriobacteriia; order Coriobacteriales; family Coriobacteriaceae; genus Collinsella. The sequence goes on from URUC01000015.1 coordinate 19,735, forward strand.
ATGCTGGAGCTCTATGCGCGCGAAGAAGCCGAAGACGACGACGGTAAGTAGTCGATACTTTCTCGGGGAAGCCGCGTCCCGCTTTGAAGGCTCGGAACGGGATGTGGTTTCCGAAACGGGGGCCGTTGGGAGGCTGTGTCCCGGAATGGGCGCTCAGAGTGGGATGCAGCTTCCGCAAGGAGGTCCTGGGGGAAACCGTGCCCCGTTCTGATCCGAAATACTGGGACATAGTTTCCCTTTCATAACAGGAGAAGGCGCGCTGTCTGCAGTTGATTCAGACGGCGCGCCTTTTTGGTTGAGCTATGTTGAAGCTTGAAGCCAAAGCTTGTGGCTCCTTAGGAGCGGGCGGCTCCGTCGACGGGGAGCACGGCGCCCGTGACATAGGAGGACATGTCGCTCGCCAGGAAAACAAAGGCGTTGGCGACATCCTCGGGCTCGCCCATGCGACCCAGCGGAATGGTGGCGATGATGGGCTTGATGACCTCTTCGGGCAGGTTGGCGACCATGTCGGTCTTAGTCACGCCGGGGGCGACGGCGTTGACGCGGATGCCCATGGGAGCGAGCTCGCGCGAGAGCGACTGGACCATACCGTTGACGGCAAACTTGGACGTGGGGTAACCGACGCCGGAGGGCTGGCCGTACTTGGCGACCATCGAGCTTGTGGTAGTGATGGTGCCGCCGTGGCCGGCTTCGGTCATGATCTTGGCGGCAGCCTGGTGACCATTAAAGACGGCGACGACATTGAGGTCCATGACCCTTGCAAACTCTTCGGCCGTGTAATCCAAAAGGGGCGAGCGCTGGGAGATGCCGGCGTTGTTGACGACCGTGTCCAAGCCGCCCATGTCGGCTGCGGCCTGGGTAAAGGCCTCGGTTACGGCTTCGAGCGAGGTGAGGTCGCAGGAGCGGCCCCAGACCTTGGCGTCGGGATAGGCGGATGTCAGCTTCTCAACGGCCGTATCGGCAGTCTCCTGGCGCGAGCCAAAGACGGTGACGGCGGCACCCTCCTCGATAAAACGGCAGGCGATGGCATAGCCGATACCGCGCGTGCCTCCGGTGACGATTGCTTTCTTGCCCTCGAGCAACATGGTGCCTCCATTCTTCGGGGGTGGACGTACGCAGCACAGCGTAGCGGTAGCCGGAATCGGCCGCGTTTGCATATCGGTGAATGGTAACCCGCATTACCGATGAGCGGCTCGCGCAAATGTGCTCTGCCGTTGTGCTTAGGGCAGGAGACAAAAGGGCTCCCGTCCCACATCGGACGGGAGCCCTCAAAGCGCGTATTGATTGGCGAGCGTTGGGTTAGTTCGCCATGACGCCTTCGGTCCAGGCCTCGACGTTCTCGATGCGCAAGACGTTGGCGACTTCGGCTACGCAATCGACGCTGGCAAGCTCGGCGGCGGCAGCCTGGACGTCCTTCTCGAGCGCGCGGTGCGTCAGGAAGATGACCGAGCAGGCGTCGCTGACGCCCGACTTGCCGTCCTCGACCTGGTTGATGAGCGAGATCGAGATGTTGTGCTTGGCAAAGATATCGACCGTCTCGGACAGGGCGCCCACGCGGTCGGCGACCTTCAGGCGCACATAGTACTTGGTCTGGAGCTCGTCCATGGGCTTAAAGGCGAGGTTGTGGCCATAGGGCTCAATCTCGGGCAGCGGAGCCACGCCGCGGCTGATCTGCTCGGAGAGCGACAGGATATCGCCCACGACGGCGCTCGCGGTGGGGAAGGAGCCTGCGCCGGCACCGTAGAACATGGTCTCGCCCACGGCGTCGCCTACCACGTAGACAGCGTTCATGGCGCCGTTGACCTTGGCAAGCATGTGGTCGGCGGGGATCAGCGTGGGGTGCACGCGAACGTCGACGCCGGCGTTGGTGTTGCGGGCGATGCCCAGCAGCTTGATGGTGTAGCCGAGCTCGCGGGCTTGGGCGATGTCCTCGGCGCCGATGGTGCGGATACCCTGCTGGTACACATCATCGGTGGTAACGCGGGTGCCAAAGCCGATGGAAGCGAGGATCGCCGTCTTGCTGGCGGCATCGAAGCCGTCGACGTCGGCGGACGGGTCGGCCTCGGCATAGCCCCTGGCCTGTGCGTCGGCGAGCACGTCGGCGTAATCGGCGCCCTCGGCGTCCATGCGCGACAGGATGTAGTTGGTGGTACCGTTGAGGATGCCGGCGATAGTCAGGATCTTGTTGCCCACCAGGTCGTGCTCAAGCGTGCTCACGATGGGGATGCCGCCGCCGCAGCTGGCCTCGCATTTAATCTGCACGCCGCACGCACGCGCCTTCTCGGCAAGCGTCTCGACGTGACGGCCCAGCAGGGCCTTGTTGGCAGAGACGACGTGCTTGCCGTGCTCAAAGGCAGTGGTAAAGATCTCGGTTGCGGGATGCTCGCCGCCGATCAGCTCGACGACGATGTCGACGGCGGGGTCGGTGACGACGTCGTGCCAGTCACTCGTAAAGGCCTCGCGCTCAATGCCTGCCGCCTCGGCCTGCTCCCAAGCAAGCGCGCAGGCGCGGGTCAGCTTAAGGTCGATGCCGTAGGCTGCCAGGTACTCATCGTGGTGGCTCTTGATCAGACGGGCCACGCCGCCGCCGACGGTTCCCAAACCGATGAGGCCGACGTTCACGGTGCGCAGGGGTTCGCTCATAGATAGCTCCTTCGTGCATCTTATAGATGGATTAACCGCTTAAAGGTTGAGTGCATTCTAGCGTGAACCGAGGGCGTGTGCTCGCCAGGCAACAGGAGTCGCACAAAACGACACCCCCGAAACGCTGCAGAAACATTGGAAACATGCTCGCTACAAACGAGCTTCCGTAACAAACTGTCAACGTTTCCGCCATAAGGTTTGCCCCGTACCGCAAGACGGCCGCACTACGGCCAGCGAAAAAGGGGGACACCATGTTCAGTATCAATAACACACTGAGCCGTAGGAGTTTCTTGACAGGAGCCGCGGCGCTCGGCAGCACCGTCGCGCTCGCCGGTTGTTCGTCGGGTGGCTCGGACGGCGGCTCCACCGATGACGGCAAGACCTTCAAGATCGGTGTCATCGGCCCTCTGACCGGTGCCGCGGCAACCTATGGCGTTTCGGCCGAGAAGGGTGCCAAGCTCGCCGCCAAGGATTTCTCGACCAAGGACCTCAAGCTTTCGCTTAAGTCCGAGGATGACGTCGCCGACGGCGAGAAGGCTATCAACGCCTTCAATACCCTGTGCGACTGGGGCATGCAGGCGCTTGTCGGCCCCGTTACGACCGGTGCCGCCGTCGCCGTCTCGGGCGAAATCGCCGACGACATGCTCATGGTCACGCCTTCGGCCTCGTCGCTCGATGTCACCAAGGGAAAGACCACGGTTTTCCAGGTTTGCTTCACCGATCCCACCATGGGCGCCAGCGCCGCGAAGTTCTTGGCCGAGAAGTACGCGGATGCCAAGATCGCCCTGTTCTACAACTCCGGCGATACGTATAGCTCGGGCGTTGCCGACGCTTTTGCCGAGCAGGCCAAGGCGTCCAAGCTCGACATCGTCGATACCGAGACCTTTAAGGACGACTCTTCCACAAGCTTTACCAACCAGCTCACCAAGGCCAAGGAGGCCGGCGCCACGCTCATCTTTGCGCCGATCTACTACACGCCGGCGTCCGTTTTGCTCAAGAACGCCAAGGACATGGGCTACGACATGACCCTCATGGGTACCGACGGCATGGACGGCCTGCTCTCTGTGGAAGGCTTCGATACCTCTCTTGCCGAGGGCGTGCTGCTCATGACCCCGTTCTCTGCTGACGATGAGAAGAACGCCGACTTCGTCAAGGCCTATAAGGACGCCTACGACGAGACGCCCAATCAGTTTGCCGCCGATGCCTATGACTGCGTCCATGCGATTGCCGAGGCTATCGATAAAGCGGGCATCGACATTACGGCTGACGGTGCCGATATTGCCGACGACCTTGCCCACGCCATGCGCAAGATCAAGATCGAGGGCCTGACGGGCGAGCTGACGTGGAACGACAAGGGCCAGGTCGAAAAGCCCGCCACAGCCTATGTGATTCAGGACGGCAAGTACATCGCCGCCTAAGTGCGCATAAAGCGCGACCGGTGAGGCCGTTTTATTCAGGGCAGGGACGCCTGTAACAGAACGGAAACATTACTTTCACACAATAAAGTGGCATTACTGCATAAAGTAATAGAAATACGCAGAATTATGGATAAACGAACAAATCCAAAGAAAAGTTGAAATAATCGCCACTTTCCTTAACTAAAGCGTCTAGTATTTTGCGAACGCCGAACACGGCGAAGGATGGCCTGTCGGGTAACCGAAACCCGACGAGATTTGAGAGGAGAGCCGCATGTCGAGCCTCACCGGTAAGTCATTGAACCCTGTTATGAATCGCAGGAGCGTTATCGCGAGCGCAGCAGGTCTGGGGGCGATGTCCATTCTAGCTGGCTGCTCCTCCAACGGCGGCGACAGCGGTTCCGCGTCGGGCGACGCTTCGTTTAAGATCGGCACCATCGGCCCGCTGACCGGCGCCAACGCGTCCTACGGCAAGTCCGTTACACAGGCTGTCGAGCTTGGCTGCAAGGATTTCTCGACTAAGGAGCTGCCGCTTGTCAGCAAGGCCGAGGACGACCAGGCGGACGGCGAGAAGGCCGTCAACGCCTTCAACACCCTGCTCGACTGGGGCATGCAGGCCCTCGTCGGTCCGACCACCACGGGTGCGTCGGTCGCCGTTGCCGCCGAGTGCGGCAACGACCCCGAGACGTTCATGATCACCCCGTCCGCGTCCTCCGAGGACGTTACCAAGGGCAAGGATTGCGTCTTCCAGGTTTGCTTTACCGACCCCAACCAAGGTGTCAACGCTGCCAAGTTCCTGGCAGAGAAGTATGCGAACGAGAAGTTCGTGCTGTTCTATAACTCCGGCGACGCCTATTCTTCGGGCATCGCAGATTCCTTTAAGGCCCAGGCCGCTAAGTCTAAGCTTGAGATTGTCGACGAGGAGACCTTTAAGGACGACTCCGCCACGAGCTTTACCAACCAGCTGACCAAGGCCAAGCAGGCAGGCGCCACCATGATCTTTGCGCCGATCTACTACACGCCGGCGTCCGTCCTGCTCAAGAACGCCAAGGACATGGGCTACGACGTCAAGATGATGGGCTGCGACGGCATGGACGGCATCCTGGGCGTTGAGGGCTTCGACACCTCTCTTGCCGAGGGTCTGCTGCTCATGACCCCGTTCTCCGCCGACGACGAGAAGAATGCCGACTTCGTCAACGCTTACAAGGATAAGTACGGCGATACCCCCGACCAGTTTGCCGCCGACGCCTACGACGGCGTGCATGCTGTGGTCGAGGCTCTTAAGGAGGCCGGCCTGGGCGTCGACGCCGACCCCACCGAGGTTGCCGAGAAGCTTCCCGAGGCTATGCTCAAGATTACTGTTGACGGCCTGACTGGCAAGCTCTCCTGGAACGACAAGGGTCAGGTCCAGAAGGACCCGACGGCGTACGTCATTACCGACGGCAAGTACGTACAGGCCTAATAGGCCGCCTTACATAGAGCGGTTTTGATCCCAAGCAGGGGAGGTTTTGGCCTTCCCTGCTTGCTTGGTATCTAGGGACGATGTAACGTCCCTGTTTCATACATCAACTGGAAACCTATTCGAAAGGGGGATGTGGAACATGACGGTCTTTATCCAATACCTGGTCAACGGCCTGTCCATGGGCAGCGTCTACGCCATCATCGCGTTGGGCTACACCATGGTCTACGGTATCGCCAAGATGCTCAACTTCGCTCACGGCGACGTCATCATGGTCGGTGCCTATGTCTCGTTCTGCGCCACGTCGTATCTCGGCCTCCCGGGCTGGGCATCTGTAATTCTCTCTTGTGTGGTCTGCACGGTTCTCGGTGTTCTCATCGAGGGTCTGGCATACAAGCCGCTGCGTCAGGCGGGCCCGCTGGCCGTTCTGATCACGGCCATCGGCGTGTCCTACTTCCTGCAGAACGCCGCGCAGCTCCTGTGGGGCGCCACGCCCAAGAACTTTACTTCGCTCGTCACCTTCCAGGTGCCGGAGTTCTTGGCCAAGTTTAACGTAAGCGCCGTCTCGCTCGTCACCATCGTCGCCTGCCTGGTTATCATGGCCGGCCTGATGTTCTTTACAGGTAAGACCAAGATGGGCAAGGCCATGCGCGCCGTGTCCGAGGACAAGGCCGCCGCTCAGCTCATGGGCATCAACGTCAACCGCACCATCTCGATGACGTTTGCCATCGGCTCTGCCCTTGCCGCCATCGCCGGCGTGCTCCTGTGCTCCTACTCGCCGGTGTTGCAGCCCACCACGGGCGCCATGCCTGGCATCAAGGCCTTCGACGCTGCCGTTTTCGGCGGCATCGGCTCCATCCCCGGTGCCTTTGTCGGCGGTATTCTCATCGGCATCATCGAGGCGATGGCTCAGGCTTACATTTCCACGAGCCTTGCCAACTCCATCGTCTTTGGTGTTTTGATTATCGTCCTGCTCGTCAAGCCTGCCGGCCTCTTGGGCAAGTACGTTCCCGAGAAGGTGTAGGTGAGCGTTATGAAGTTCCTTAAAGACAAGCAGACGCGTCACGACTTTGTCACGTACGCCATGTGCATCGTGGCATTCGCCATCGTGTTCTTTATGCAGTCCAACCATATGATCCCGCGCATGATCGCCGGTCAGCTGGTTCCCATCACGGCCTACATCGTTATGGCCATCTCGCTCAACCTCGTCGTCGGTATTGCGGGCGACCTGTCGCTGGGCCATGCGGGCTTTATGAGTGTCGGTGCCTACACGGGCATCGTTACCGCCGTCGCGCTCGAGAGCGCCGTTCCGTCCGACCCGATGCGTCTGATCATCAGCATTGTGGTCGGCGCTATCGCCGCTGCCATCTTGGGCTTCCTGATTGGCATCCCGGTCCTGCGCCTGAGCGGTGACTACCTGGCCATCGTGACCCTGGCTTTTGGCGAGATCATCAAAGAGATCGTCACCTGCCTTATCGTGGGCGTCGACTCCCGTGGCCTGCATGTGATCTTTAACATCACGGGTAACTCCACGATCGACGACCTGCACCTGCTCGAGGACGGCACCGCCATCATCAAGGGCGCCCAGGGCGCCTCGGGCGTGTCGACGTACTCAACCTTCCTCGCCGGTGCCATCCTGGTTATGGTCGCACTCGTGATCGTGCTCAACCTGGTTCGCAGCCGTACCGGCCGTGCCATTATGGCCGTGCGCGACAACAAGATCGCTGCCGAGTCCGTGGGCATCTCTGTCACCGAGTACCGCATGATCGCCTTCGTGGTTTCCGCCGCTCTCGCCGGCGCTGCCGGAGCCCTCTTCGGCGGTAACTTCTCGCAGCTTTCCGCTACCAAGTTCGACTTCAACACGTCCATCCTCATCCTGGTGTTCGTGGTCCTGGGCGGTCTGGGCAATATGCGCGGCTCCGTCATCGCGGCGGCGTTGCTCACGGTGCTTCCCGAGCTGCTCCGTCAGTTCTCGGACTACCGCATGCTCATCTACGCCATCGTGCTGATCCTGGTCATGATCTTTACCAACAACCCGCAGCTCAAGGCGTTCTTCGCACGCATTAAGGACCGCTTTGCTTCCAAGAAGGAGGTGGCAGCCGATGCGCAGTAAATTTGAGTTCAACAAGGGCAAGATGGTCCCGTATCCTTCTGGCGCCATCGTTCCCGACCGCGACCTGGGCCAGCGCCCGGCGCTCGAGTGCATCCACTTGGGCATTGAATTTGGCGGCCTTAAGGCAGTCGACGACTTTAGCCTGACCATCGGTAAGACCGAGATCGCCGGTCTGATCGGTCCCAACGGTGCCGGTAAGACCACGGTCTTCAACCTGCTCACCAAGGTGTACCAGCCCACGCACGGTACCATCCTGCTCGACGGTGAGGACACCTCGGGCAAGTCGGTCTATCAGGTCAACCGCATGGGTATTGCCCGTACCTTCCAGAACATTCGCCTGTTCAACACCATGACGGTGGAGGACAACGTCAAGGTCGGTCTGCACAACCAGGAGCGCTACTCCGGCTTTGAGGGCGTGCTGCGCCTGCCGACGTATTGGAAGCACGAGAAGGCCGCCCACGAGCGCGCCATGGAGCTGCTGTCCATTTTTGATATGGAGCACCTGGCAAACGAGCAGGCCGGCTCGCTGCCTTACGGCGCCCAGCGTCGTCTGGAGATCGTCCGCGCGCTTGCCACCAACCCCAAACTGCTGCTGCTCGACGAGCCTGCCGCCGGCATGAACCCGTCCGAGACCGCGGAGCTCATGGAGAACATCGTCAAGATCCGCGACACCTTTGGCATCGCCATTATGCTTATCGAGCATGATATGTCGCTCGTCATGAACATCTGCGAGGGCATCTGCGTGCTCAACTTTGGTAAGGTCATCGCCAAGGGCACGGCCGAGGAGATCCAGAACAACGATGCCGTAATTGAGGCATATCTGGGCAAGCAGGATAAGGGGGAGAACTAAATGGCAGAGCCGATGCTTTCCGTCTACAACATCAACGTCTGGTACGGCGCTATCCACGCCATCAAGGACATCTCCTTTAACGTCAACGAGGGCGAGATCGTGGCCCTGATCGGCGCGAACGGCGCCGGTAAGTCCACGACGCTTAAAACCATCTCGGGCCTGCTGCGTTCCAAGACCGGCTCCATCAAGTTTATGGGCGAGGACATTACCCATACGCCTGCCGATAAACTGGTGGGCAAGGGCCTGGCCCAGGTTCCCGAGGGCCGTCGCGCCTTTTTGCAGATGACGGTCGAGGAGAACCTGGAGATGGGCGCCTACACGCAGCCCAAGTCCACGGTGGCTCCGGGCCTTGAGCGCGTCTACGAGCAGTTCCCGCGCCTTAAGGAGCGCCGTCGCCAGGTCGCCGGCACCCTTTCGGGCGGCGAACAGCAGATGCTCGTTATGGGGCGCGCCCTTATGAGCAACCCCAAGCTGCTCATGCTCGATGAGCCTTCCATGGGTCTGGCGCCGATTCTGATTGAGCAGATCTTCCAGATTGTCGAGGACCTGCACAAGGCCGGTACCACGGTGCTTCTGGTCGAGCAGAATGCGAAAAAAGCGCTCTCCATTTCCAATAAAGCATATGTGCTTGAGACGGGCAATATCGTTCTGAGCGGTGATGCGAAAGAACTGATGAATAATGAGAGAGTGAAGAAGGCTTATCTGAGCGAATAAAAATGTTCTGTGAGCCGGAGCTTTCCAAATGGGAATATTCATAACCCCCTTATGGTCTGAATACATTGTATCAGCAGACCAAGGGGGTATTTTTATGGATCATTTTAATGTATACAGCGATATCCAGGCGCGAACCGGCGGCGAGATCTATATTGGAGTGGTTGGTCCGGTTCGGACAGGCAAGTCAACGTTCATCAGGCGTTTTGCGGAGCTTTTGATTTTGCCGAATCTTAAGGAAGAGCATGTAAAGCAGCGGACACAAGATGAACTCCCTCAGGCAGCATCGGGAACTACGATCATGACAACAGAGCCGAAGTTTGTCCCAAAAGAAGCAGCGGATGTAAAGCTTTCAGATGACATAGAGGTGAAGATCCGGCTGGCAGACTGTGTTGGGTTCATGGTGGATGGGGCGAATGGCCATACCGAGAATGGGCAGGAGCGGCAGGTGAAGACGCCATGGTATGACTATGAGATACCATTTACAAAGGCAGCCGAGATCGGAACACAAAAGGTGATA
>URUC01000016.1 GCA_900550965.1 uncultured Collinsella sp.
CGGCACGCTCCGCCGAAGGCCAGGCGCAAGGTTTTCGTTCGGTCAAGTCCTGGCTCGCACGAAGAGCACATTAAGTGCTCTTCGGCTCGTGCGGAATCTACGAAAACCTTGCGCCTGGCCTTCGACGGCGCGTGCCTGCGTTGACTTTGGGCAGCCCGGGTTTTCGTTGGCTGACGCCCCCACTCATAAGCCTTAAGTCGGTGGGCTGATGTGTTGCGTCCCTGATGGCTACAGGGTTGAAACGAAGGTGGACAGGCAGCGGAGGCCTTCGTCTAGGTCTTTGTCGGAAACGCAATAGCTGAGGCGGACGTGGCCTTCGGTGCCGAAGCAGTCGCCCGGGACTAGGGCTACGTTTGCCTCTTCGATGGCTTTGATGCAGAAGTCTTCGCTGGTTAGGCCGAACTTTTTGATGCTCGGGAAAGTGTAGAAGGCTCCTGCGGGCTCTACTACGTCGAGGCCCATGGCGTCTAAGGCTGCGAGCACGCGTTCGCGGCGGGCTCGGTAGACTTTGAGCATGGGGGTTGGGTCGACGGTGAGGGCTCGGGCTGCGGCGTCCATCTCGAAGGAGACGGCACTCGATACTAAGTATTGGTGAGCTTTTGCAATCTCGGCGATGACGGGGGCTGCCGCTGCGAGCCAACCCAAGCGCCAGCCGGTCATGGCCCATGGCTTGGAGAAGCTCTCGATGACCACCGTCTGGTCGCGCAGCTCCGGATGGCGCTGGGCAAAGCGCTCGTAGCCATCCACATAGACCAGACGGTTGTATACGTCGTCGCAGACTACGTAGATGCCCGCCTGCTCTGCCACGCGCGCCACGGCGTCGAGCGACGCCGTGTTGAGGATGCAGCCCGTAGGATTGTTGGGCGAGCAGATAACGATGGCCTTGGTCGCCGGGGTCACACAGGCGCGAAGCGCATCCTCGTCAATCTGAAATTGCGCAGGCTCCGTATCCAAAAAGACCGCTTTGGCGTGATTGGCCACGACAATGCTCTCGTACAGGCCAAAGGCCGGCGTGGGGATAATGACCTCGTCGCCGGGGTTGAGCATGGCCATGAATGTTGCCGACAGGGCCTCGGTCGCGCCGTCGGTCAGGATGACCTCGTCGGCCGAAAACGTAAGGCCCGCGTCCCCCATGTAGGCAGACAGTGCCTCGCGCAGGACAGGGCGACCGTTGTTGGGCGGATAGTGTGTGTCGCCGCGGCCCAGTGCGGCGGTCACCTCGGCGCTAATCACATCGGGCGTGGGAAAATCAGGCTCGCCGAGCGCAAGCGCGATGCATCCCGGATGCTGAGCGGCGAGCGCGTTGATTCGGCGGATACCGGAGGGCTTGAGCGTGGCAAGCGAGGTATTCATGGGCAGGCGCATGGCGTTCCTTTCGTAAGGGTTGCACTAGGATAGCGCGGCGAGGCGCCACCAGACGGTGTAACCTAAACGGAAACCAACCGGAAAGGAGGCGGCATGGAGACGATCGCGCGCGGCGATAAGCCCAAGACGTTGCAAACCATTGCGCATATCAGCATTCCCGAGAGCGCCGATCTTGAGTTTTTGCTCTGGGACCTGCAGGATGCCATCGCCGCCTATGCACAGCTTTCCGGCACTGTACTCCCCCGCCCGGTCGACTTGAAGGCGGATGACGCCGGCAGCGTTGCCGATGGCATCGTGCTGGCCATTGAAGATGTGGCTGACGATGAGACGTTGACAGCTATCGAGCAGACACTCGATCGCTTTGGCGGTACGGGAACGCGTGTCTATGCCGTGATTCGAGCCGCACAAGAGGGCACTGAGCAGGCGCGTGGGGCCGCCGTTCGTCTGCACAAGGCATGCGAGCGCCAGGGCCAATTGTGGTGTGGCGGCGTTGTCATCTGCGCCGGCAGCGGCATCGCAGCGCTTCGCCATTCCCCACGCATGGGCCTCTTGCGCCGACCATTTTCGGAAGCGATGGATAAGCTTGTGGGCGCCGTGCGCATAGGCTGCTCCATTGAGCATGCGCAGCTGCTTGGCGGTGGCAATGCCGGTAGCGTCGACGCCGACGGCATGGTGCGCGCTAGGCCTGCTGTGCCCGCGCTAATCTGGCGCGCCATCATCAAACGCCTCGGCGCCCATGCTCAATCAGATATCTAAATTACAGGGCGCCCCAGTCAACGGCTTCGTGCCAACGCTCAACAAGACGCCCCAGACGCCAGGCGGCATTGGCGGGACTTGTCGAGGGCAGGACGATGGCGGGCAGCCCGGTGCGTTCTTGTAGATAGCGCTTGTAGAGCCGGCCAGCCGTACCACCGTTGCATATCACCTGCTCAATGGGAGCTGCGTCGGTAATGCACTCGATATGTGCCGGCGCAACGTTGCGAATGCTCGCGTCACTCGAGCCCTTAATGTCACAGCTCTCGATCACGTCCCACAGGGCCACACCGCCGTTGAGCAGCATAGCCCGCTTGGCAGCAACCGAGGCGTCGAGCGTCGCGGGCTCGCCGCTCGCCAAAGAGTCTCCCTCGTTGGGCGGCACGGGCACACCGAGGCACGCGGCCATCACACGCCAAAAGCGATTCTGAGGGTTGCCGTAATAAAAGGCGTTGGCGCGCGAAAGCACCGAGGGAAACGATCCGAGCACCAAAACGCGCGAGTGCTGGTCGAACACGGGCTCAAACCCATGCTCAATATGTTGATAGCCCTCGTCAGACACAGGCATGGGCTAGGCTCTCAACAGATAGCGCACCTCGTAGGGTGCAAGCTCAAGGGCACCCGTTAGCTCGACTGTGGGCGCGCCGTCGGCAAGCAGGTCGACGAAGGAGCCGTTGAGCTCGCCGGCTCCAAAGGTGTAAGGCTCGCCCACAGCGTTCACCGCCACGAGCACCGTCGCGCCGTCACAGGCGCGCTCGAACAGCAGCTGCTTGTTCTGGATCACCACGTTGCGATAGGCACCGTAGTTGAGAGCACGGGCCGCCGCGTCGTCGGCCGAGCGAAGGTGCGCAAGCTGCGTGATAAACGCCGTCAGCTCGTTGGGCGCAGGCTCATCGAGCGCAGGTCGCAGCGCCCAGTCGCCATCGGGGCCACCCTTTTCACCGGCAATTCCCCACTCGCTGCCATAGTAGACGCACGGGATGCCCGGCATGCCAAAGAGCATGCCATAGGCGGGACGCAGGCACGACTTGTCGGTGAGGATACTTGCCAGGCGCGGCACGTCGTGGTTGTCGACAAACGACAGCAGATGCTTGCCGCGATAAATGCACCACGGGTCACCGCCAAACTGGCGATGCAGCGAGTGGGCGATCTCGAACATGTTGACCGAGTTAAAGCTGGAGTACAGGCCCTTGTAGCACTCGTAGTTGGTGCAGGAGTCAAGCATCTCGTCATTGACGATCTGGTTGTAGTCGCCGTGGAGCGTCTCACCAATCAGCACAAAGTCGGGCTTGAGCTCACGGGTAAAAGTATGCAGGCGGCGCATAAAATCGCGATCGAGCATATAGGCGACGTCCAAGCGCAGGCCGTCGATGCCAAAGCCCTCGGCCCAGCGACGCACGGACTCAAGCAGGTAATCGACCACGGCGGGGTTTTGCAAGTTGAGCTTCACAAGCTCAAAATGACCTTCCCAGCCCTCGTACCAAAAGCCGTCGCCATAGCAGGAGTCGCCGTCAAAGCTAATGCGGAACCAGTCCTTGTAGGGCGAGTCCCACTTGCGCTCCTGAACATCGCGGAAGGCCCAAAAACCGCGACCGACATGGTTGAAGACGGCATCAAGCACCACACGGATGCCATGGGCATGCAGTGTCTCGCACACGGCGGCAAAGTCGGCATCCCCACCCAGGCGACGGTCGATATGGCGCAGGCTGCGCGTGTCGTAACCGTGACTGTCGGATTCGAGTGGCGGGTTAATGAGCACAGCACCGATGCCGAGTTCCTGCAGGTAGCCGGCCCATTGGGCGATCTTCATGATGGGCGCATCGGGGTTGGGCGCAGCGTTGGCAGCCTGGGCGAGCTCATCCTCGGCAACGGGCGCGGCGTTTTCGCGCGGAGCTCCACAAAAGCCCAGCGGATAGATCTGGTAGAACGTCGTCTCGTATGCCCACATAGCAACCTCCCGGCAATCTTTCACGCAACGCCATCCATTGTATGCCCGCCGCGCATCCCCTCCCCCAAAATAAGTTGCGGTGAAATAGGGACTGTTGAGACCAATAAACCGGGCAAACAGTCTCTATTCCACCGCAACTGATGAGGGAACGTGATTAGGCGACGGGCTTTGCGCGGCGTATGGCCGGGAACAGCACCGTAATGGCGAGGATGACGCCCACGACGGTAATCGCCCCGCCCGCAAAGCCAATCCAAGCGATACCGGGACCCGAAACCACGGCGCCGCCGATTGCGGTGCCCGTGCCGATACCGAGGTTAAACAGGCCCGAGAAGATCGACATGGCGACGGCCGACGAATCCGCCGGCGTGTACTTGATGAGCTCGGCCTGGAACGCCACGTTAAAGGCTGTGGAGCAGCAGCCCCATAGCGCGCAGACGGCAAGCACTGCTACGAGCGACGATGCGACCGGACCCATGAGCAGCAGAGCCACCGGCACGCCGGAGAGCGTGATAGCCAAGAACGGGAAGCGATGCCCATCGAACAGACGGCCGAACAGCCAGCTTCCGAGCAGACCAGAGCAGCCGAACGCCGTCAGCGTCATGGTAATAGCGCTTGCGTCGACGTGCGCGACCTGCGCCAGGAACGGCTCGATATAGCTGTAACCCGCATAATAGCCGGTTGCCATAAAGACCGTGACCGCGTAGAGCGCGATCAGGAACGGGTTCTTGAGCAGCACGGGCAGCTGTTTGACGGTAAAGCGCTCACCCGCCGGCATAGCCGGAAACACCGCGGCTTGGTACACCACCGCGGCGGCAGAGAAGGCACCGACCACGGCGAATGTCATGCGCCAGCCCACGGCCAGCCCGATGGCGCGGCCGATCGGCAGGCCAAAAATCTGCGCGATGGACGAGCCCGTGGCGATTATGCTGATGGCGAGCGCCCCATGGCGGGGGTCGACCAGGCGCGAAGCCATGATCGAGGCGACCGACCAGAACACGGCATGTGCGCAAGCGACCACCAGGCGCGCACAGACCAGGATGGGATATGTCGGTGCCACAGCGGACAGGAACTGACCCAGAGAAAACACGGCAAGCACGCCGAGCAGCATACGCTTGAACTCAAAGCGCGAGGCAAACACCATAAGCGGCAGCGACAGCAGCATGACGACCCAGGCATAGACCGAAATCATGATGCCTGCCTGGGCCTCGGTGAGCGAGAACGACGCGGCGATATCAGTCAGAAGGCCGATGGGCATGAACTCTGATGTGTTGAACACGAACGAACAGCAGGCGAGCCCGATAAGCGGGAGCCACTGCTTGAGCGAGATGCCATCTTGTCTTGCCTGGGTCATGTAGGAAACCTCTCCGATTGTCTTGGGCGGTGGGCGATTATATAGCAACGGCCCCGCATCCGTCAGTACAGATGCGGGGCCGCAATCAACTCAATACACAGGGGCTGCGCCGTCAATAAATAGCTAAGCCAACCCCAACAATATGCCCGCCGAATGCACGACAAACGCCACGATCCAGGCAACCGTCACCTGAAACGCGAACACGGCAACGGCATAGCGTCCGCCCAGCTCGCTCTTAACGGCGCCGATGGCTGCCACACAGGGCGGGTACAGCAGCGTAAAGACCAAAAACACGTAAGCGGTAAACGGCGAGAACATGGTCGACAGTGCCGCGGGCGAGGTTGCGCCCAAAAGCACCGTGAGTGTCGAGATGACACTCTCCTTGGCGATAAGTCCGGTGACGAGCGCCGTGGATGCACGCCAATCGCCAAACCCAAGCGGCGCCAGCGCCGGCGCGATGATGCTGCCGAGACCCGCAAGCAGGCTTTGCGACTGATCGGCGACCACATTAAAGCGAATGTCGAACGTCTGAAGGAACCAGATGACCACGGTAGCGGCAAAGATAATGGTAAAGGCCTTGGTAATAAAGTCCTTGGCCTTATCCCATGCCAGCATCACCGTCGTCTTGACGCTCGGCAGACGGTAATTGGGAAGCTCCATGATAAACGGCACCGGGTCGCCCTTAAATGCCGTGCGGTTGAGCACCAAAGCCGCGATGCAACCGATCGCAATGCCAATCAGATAGAGCGAGACCATGGCGGGAACCGTCGCCTGTGGGAAAAACGCCCCGCACAGCAGACCGTAGACCGGCAACTTGGCCGAGCAGCTCATGAACGGCGTGAGCATGACCGTCATCTTGCGGTCGTGCTCGGATGGGAGCGTACGGGTCGACATGATAGCCGGCACGGTGCAGCCAAAACCGACGAGCATGGGGACGAAGCTGCGGCCCGAAAGGCCAAAGCGACGCAGTACCTTATCCATGACAAAGGCAACGCGTGCCATGTAGCCCGAGTCTTCCAGAATGGAGAGGAACAAAAAGAGCACGACGATAATCGGCAGGAAGGTCAGCACGCTACCCACGCCCGTAAGCACGCCGTCGACAGCCAGCGAGCGCACCACGTCGTTGGTTCCGAACGCCTTGAGGCCCGCATCGGCCGAGGCGATGATGGCAGCGATACCGTCCTCCATGAGTCCCTGCAACGCCGCGCCGATCACGCCAAACGTCAGCCAAAAGACGAGGCCCATGATCACCAGAAACGCCGGAATGGCTGTGTAACGACCTGTCAGGATGCGGTCAATCTTGACGGAGCGCACGTGCTCGCGGCTTTCGTGCGGCTTGACGACGCAACGCCCGCACACGTCGCCGATAAAGCTAAAACGCATATCGGCCAACGCAGATAGGCGGTCGGTGCCGGCCTCGCCCTCCATCTGGGTAATGATGTGCTCGATAGCGTCGAGCTCATTGCGATCCAGGTGAAGCGCCTCGGTTACCAGCTCATCGCCCTCGACCAGCTTAGTCGCCGCAAAGCGCACCGGGATGTGCGCCGTCACGGCATGGTCCTCGATCAGGTTAGCAATACCGTGGATGCAGCGATGCAGCGCACCGCCGTCCGGACCGTCGGGCGCGCAAAAGTCCAGGCGACCAGGACGCTCGCGGAACCGTGCCACGTGCAGGGCGTGGTCCACCAGCTCGCCGATGCCCTCGTTGCGGGCAGCGCTAATGGGGACAACAGGCACGCCCATCAGGCTCTCGAGCAAGTTGACGTCTACGGCGCCGCCGTTGGCGGTCACCTCGTCCATCATGTTGAGCGCGATGACCATGGGACGGTCAAGCTCCATGAGCTGCAGTGTCAGGTACAGGTTACGCTCAATGTTGGTGGCGTCAATGATGTCGATGATGGCGTCCGGGCGCTCGTCGAGGATGAACTGACGGCTCACGACCTCTTCGCCTGTGTACGGCGACAGGGAGTAAATGCCAGGCAGGTCGGTAACGCTCGCCTCGGGATGGTTACGGATGGTGCCATCTTTGCGGTCGACAGTCACGCCGGGAAAGTTACCGACGTGCTGGTTGGAGCCCGTCAGCTGGTTGAATAACGTGGTCTTGCCGCAGTTTTGGTTGCCAGCGAGGGCAAAGTGCAGCGGCGCGCCCTCGGGCACGGCCGTCTTTGCCGCACGGGGCGAATACGTCCCCTCGCCCAGGGCCGGATGCTCCGTCGTGCCGATTGCGGCGTTAGCGCGCGGACCCGTATCGGTGTCGTGAATACCCACGAGCTCGATGCGAGCGGCATCGTCCTTGCGCAGCGTCAACTCGTAGCCACGCAGGCGAATCTCGAGCGGGTCGCCCATGGGGGCGTACTTCATCATGGTGACTTCGGTGCCCGGCGTCAGGCCCATGTCCAAAATATGCTGACGGAGCGCCTGGTCGTCGGATGTCACCGATGCGACAACGGCGTCCTTTCCAATCTCGAGTGTATCGAGCTTCACGCGCTCATCCTTTCGTTAGACGCGGTTAACCGTTTACCGGGGTTAACCAACTCGTAACGACAAATGATAGCGCTCTGAACTATTTTATAAAGTCAAATACCGATGTTTACCTGCGCAAACTTTATGCGGTGCGCCCCGAAGGCTCTTTACGCATACCGCTCAGCGAGATCGAAACGGAACCCGACCGCGCGGTAGCAGTGAGTCGATCACCCTCGACCGACCCCGTGCATGTAAAGGGCGCCTTGCCCATCAAGACGTGGGAGATAGTACCCAAGAGCTCAAAGAAATCGCCCTCAGCACGGGCACTCGAGAGAGCGATATTGAGACCCCTGACGTTTAGTACTGCCCTGAGCGCGCCGTTCACCCCATGTGAAAACGTCACCTCGCCGCGTCTACTCCCCACCGGCGTCTGGGCCGAAACCACATACGTACCCTCAAGCATAGTTCCTCCTCTGAGTAGGCTTTTTGAAATGGCCATCTAGTCTACTTTGCTGCGAGACGGCTTGCCCAGAAACTGCAAGCACATAACGACGTTCAACCAACAGATTGCTGCAAGGAGGACAAGCGTGCAAGGGGGGCAGATTACATTTGGCACCACTTGCGCCAACGGACGGGATGCGGAGCGACTGTGCAGGTGGATTCCGGATCGCCGCTTCCTCCGTCCCCCAGCGAATCAAAACAAGTTGCGGTGGAATAGTTCCTGTTTGATGCTTTAACCAGCAAAAACAGGAACTATTTCGCCGCAACAGCAAAAGCCCGCGCTGGCAACAAATGTCACCTGCGCGGGCTTGGTGGGCGCTCACAAAGGCACGTTACAGAGGCCCACGTCAGTTATGGATTACCGAACGGCACCGGCACGCGACGCCTCCGTCGGCTTACCAAGCGATGAAGCTTGCCGCAGTCTTAGACTATCGGCGCAATGCCGGCAAAGTGCAGATACAGCGAGATGACCGCCACGACAATGACCACCGCTGCGATCAGCTTGTCGTGCAGGTGCGGAAGTACCGGCTTACCGCGACCTCGCTCGCCCAGCATATAAACGGGAATGGCCGGAGCAAAAAGGATCGTCGTGATCATGACGCCCTGGAGGCCCGTCGACCACACAAGGAACAATGTGTAAATGAAGCCGAGCGTGCCGAAGAATCGCGCCTTGCCGACGCTTGGCGCATGCGGTCCGTCCAGATGCTCCTTCTTCCAACCAATCACCATGTAATAGGCAGCCGAGCAGACATACGGAACCAGAATCGTGTTGACTGCGCAGCTATAGAAGAACTGGTAGGTGCTCGCCGCCACATACGACACGATCAAGAAGAGCTGCGTAATGCCGGAGCTCACGAGAACCGTTACCACCGGGGCGTCGTGCTTGTTCGTCTTGGCAAACGCCAGAGGGAAGGATCCCTGGCGCGCCGCCTCGAACGGCGTCTCGGACGCAATGATGACATAGCCCAGCAGCGCGCCGACCAACGAAAGGATAACGCCAAGGTTTACGATGGCAGCACCAACCGGACCGATTGCGCACTCGAGAATTCCCGCCATGGAGGGCGTTGCAAGCTGTGCCATCTCCTCGCGCGGCATAATGCCGAGCGACAGCATCGAGATGATCAGATACAGCGTGAATACAGCCGCAAATCCGAGCGCCGTCGAGCGGCCGACGTCACGCACGTACTTAGCACGGCCCGAGATAACGACAGCGCCCTCGATGCCCGTGAAGACCCAGACAAGGGCAATCATGGTCGAGACAACCTGCTCGCCAAAGCCAGGACCAGCCGGCTCTCCCCAGAAGTTGTCCATAAAGATATCGACGTTGAACTTACCCAGGAGCACGATACTCAGCACAAAGAGCCCCAACGGCACCAGCTTCGCCAACGTGACGATTGTGTTAATGCCCGCAGCCTCCTTAACGCCACGAAGCACAAGGGCGGTAAGGAACCACAAAAACACGCTGGCGCAGACGATAGAAAGCAGGTTGTTACCCGCGCCAAACGCGGGGAAGAAATAGCCCAGCGCGCTAAACAGCAAGAGCGCAAAGCTCACGTTGGAAAGACATGCGCTGATCCAGTAGCCCCAAGCGGAGTTGAATCCAATGTAATCGCCAAAACCGGCCGCAGCGTATGCATAGATGCCGCCGGTCAGGTCGGGACGGGCCTGAGACAAACCGTTGAACACCATCATCAGCGCAAAGACGCCAATAAAGCAAATTCCCCACGAGACGATAACCGCACCGGTATTTGCCCCGCCTGCTGCCATATCGCCGGCAAGCGAAAAGATGCCGCCACAAATACTGGCGGTAATAACCATCATGGTCAGACGAAAGAGATCGAGGCCATTAGGGTCGATAATCTCTTCATTTTGAGCTTTAGAGGCCATTGTATGTGCACCCCCTTCATCATGTGATCGAACGAAAGATGGCCCGGACGTCCCGAATCGGGTGCCGGGCCATCGGTCAAGCGATCATCAGACTGTTACAGCTATCGCGTTAGAAGCGCAGCGACAGGCAAGAAAGGCCGCCGTCGACCTTGCGATACTCGGAGGTGTCAACGACGAGTGTCTTGTAGCCCAGATCCTGCACGGCCTTGAGCACAGTCGGATAGCCCTCGGCAACGATGACCGTACCGTTGACCCAGATGCAGTTTGCGCCGTACGCCTCGTCCTCGGGCACGACGATCTTGTTGTACTGGGCAAAGTCGGGCTTATCGATGAACTCACCAGAGACGAGCATGTTGTTGTCCTCGATGTAGTTGACGCCCGTCTTGAGGTGCAGGACCTCCTCCAGCGGAACCTCAGAACCCTCGAGGCCCCAGCCCTCGAGAATCTCGCAGAACTGGCGAATGCCCTCTTCGTTGGTACGAGCGGAGCGACCGACGTAGAAATGGTCACCGACCATCATGACGTCGCCGCCGTCAAGCGTGCCCGGAGAAACGATGTGCTTGACATGCTCGTCGTCAAAGAAGCGACGGACGGCCGGCTCAATCTCGTCCTTCTCGCCGTTGCGGCTATCGGCGCCGGGGTTGGTAATGATGGCGCCGCAGCGAGTGATAACGGCCGGATCTTCGACGAAGCAGCTGTCGGGATACTGCTCGAGCGCCGGCAGCACCGACACGTCAACGCCGCACTGCTCGAGTGCGTGCTCGTAATCGTAATGCTCCTCGATAGCGCGCTCGTAGATGGGCTGGCCAAGCTCGGGAGCGCTCGTGATGCCATTGCTCAGGGACTTGCCGGGACGACGGATGATGACGTGGCTGAACTTGGTCATGATGATCCTCCTTGGATCTCATAGTACTGAGCGGACTTCCTTGCGTCCGCCTTCCTTCCGATGGCTTTATCTTAGGGTGTCTTTGCTGTTTTGTATATTGTATACAATCCCGAACGGTAGATAATCCTCGGTAAGCGTATTCCTGCTTATCGGCGCAAAGTAGCACGATTTAGCTGGTCGTTCTATAATTCGACTGAGCTATTCAAGCGAAACGTATTTAATTTTAGAAATATACCGTTAAGGAACACAAGCTCATGGAAACGCTCAGAAGGCCCCTGAAGGACCACGTATACGACTATATTTCGAGCCGTATTGACGCCGGCGAGTTGTCCGCCGGCGACCGGCTGAGCGAGCAAGCGATCTGCGATGCCATGGGCGTGTCGCGCACGCCGGTCCGCGAGGCGCTCATCCAGCTGGCAAGCGATGGCTACCTGGACAATCTCCCCCGCCGCGGATTCCGCGTCCGTGGGTTCGATCAGCAAAACGCCGTTGAAGTCTTTGAGATTATGGGGCCGCTCGACGGGCAGGCCGCATATCTCGCCTGTCCGAATCTAACTGACGACGATATTACGCAGCTGAAATTTCTCGTCGGCTCCATGGACCTCGCGATCCAAGGCGGTCTCATCCGTAAGTATGACGACATTCAGCGAGACTTTCACCTTACGTACTTCAACCGCTGTGGCAACGACCGTCTGCGCGATATGATCTCGCAGCTCGAGCGTTGCTTTATCAAGCGCGATTACGAGACTGTTGACCAGGAGACGGCGTGTAAGCTGCTCAATAAAGCCAACAACGAACATGCTCATATTCTTGAGTTGTTCGAAGCACGAGATGCGACGGGCGTGCGCGACTACGTTCGCGATGTCCATTGGAACACGGAAAACGCCCAGTTCACTGTCTGGTAGGAAAGCAACAAGGGACAACGTCGGTCTTAAACCTTGGCGCCAGCACCGCCCAAACTGATCCGTTTTCCTCCGTCCCCGAGGGGTCATTCTTTTGGCAGCCAAGACAACACCGATATTTTGACGCCGACAGCAAAAGCCCGCCAGAGCGAGCAAGGTGACGCGAAGCGAGGCGGCATTGACTTTCTGGTCATGCCGCCGCAGTTGAAAGGCAGATTGCCGCTCTGGCGGGTTTGCAGCGTCGAGCTGTTACGCGGTTTGGTAAAACCGCGTAACTAGAAGCCGTGGCGCTCCAGGAAGCGGAAGGCTAGGCGAATCCAAGGACGGACCGCCACCTGCTTGTCCTCGTTGTCGACCGCGGTGTTGGCGTTGCCGAGCGAAAGGCCGTGACCGCCCTGGTCAAAGACGTGCATCTCGCATGCAACACCCTCCTCGGCCATGCGCTGCGCAAACGGGTAGACCTGCGCGACCGGCGCCGTCTTGTCGTCCGAAACGCCCCACACAAAGGTCGGGGGCATCTGGCGCGAAACGTGCGTGGTAGGGCAAATGTCGGTCAAGTGCTCATCGGTCGCCTCGCCGCCCGTCACCATCGACAGATAGTCGTTAAGCAAATCGCGCCCCGTCTTGCCACCCGTCTTGGGCACGCGCAGGTCGATGCGCGGGTCGCGCGTCTGCATATCGCGCACATAGGCAAGGTCGAGCAACGGATAGCCCAGCACCACGGCGTCGGGACGAATATCCTCCGGACGAGCCCCTGCCAGGCCCGCGAAGGGACCAGTTTTCCACTGCGTTGCCAGCGAAGCGCAAATCATGCCGCCCGCCGAGAAGCCCACGATGCACACGCGCTTGGGATCGACATGCCACTCGTCGGCGTTGGCGCGCACGGTAGCGACCATCTTGGCAAGGTCTGCCTGCGGGTGCGGAAAACTCACGTCACCCGTGCCACTCGTCACATAGTTGAGCACAAAGGCCTGGTAGCCGCGGTCCAAAAACGCAAACGCCACCGGATCCTGCTCGTGCGGAGCGATATGCGTAAACCCGCCTCCGCCGCAGATGATCACCGCGGGGCGGCGGCCATTGGGCTTGTCGGGCAGCGGCTCGGCACCCAGATACGTAAACGTCGCCGGATAATCCTCGGTCGGCTCCTCGCCCCACAGCGCATGGTTCTCAATAATCATATGTGCTCCCTCCGTGCGATTCGTGCGCACTCGTTTTTCGCGCCTTAGCGTACCCCACTTGAGCCCGCGGCGCAGAAACACCCCCGCAATAAGTTGGCCTTCAACTGATATATCACAAAATCGCTGTTCAGAGGTATCGTTGGACAGCGTAAAATAGGAGCGCTGACCGTGCTGGGAAACACGTACGAAACGTTTCCGGCAAACCACACGCGTGCAACATGCGCGCCTGATACGTTGGAGGCATCTATGGGTCTGCTCGAT
The DNA here is from genome assembly GCA_900550965.1 of uncultured Collinsella sp. Taxonomy (GTDB): domain Bacteria; phylum Actinomycetota; class Coriobacteriia; order Coriobacteriales; family Coriobacteriaceae; genus Collinsella. The sequence goes on from URUC01000016.1 coordinate 13,496, forward strand.
TCGCTCAAGTCCACGTTCACTTCGTCGGGCGAGGCGTCCGTTCCGCCCGCAGCAAGCTTCGCCACCCGCGAAGGCGTCATCTACGCTCCTGTCAACGGCGTGCTCGTCAATCTGAGTGAGGTTCCCGACGAGACCATCGCCTCGGGCATGCTCGGCCAGGGCTACGGCATCGAGCCCATTACCGGCACCATTTACGCCCCCGCTAACGGCCGTATCGGCGCCACCACCGTCACCAACCACTCCATCGGCATGATCACCGAGGACGGTCTTCGCGTGTTCATCCATGTTGGCCTGGGCACCGTGGAAATGAACGGCAAGGGTTTTGCCCGCTTTGTCGAGATGGGCGACACGGTCAAGGCAGGCCAGCCGCTCATCAGCTTCGATCGCGAGGCCATCAAGGCCGCCGGTCACGAGGACATCGTGACCGTCATCATCTCTGAGCTCGACCGCCTCAAGAGCATCGACCACGTCGGCGAGTCTGGCACGCTTATCGGCGGCAATCCGCTCGTCAAGCTTGGCGATCCGCTGCTGGTTGCCAAGACCAAGTAGCCAGGCCCCGCGCCACACAGCCAAAAGGCACCTCGTCAAGCGCCCGCGACCATTTGGCCGCGGGCGCTTTTCGTTTGAAAAACCATCCCGCCAATGCCTTATCTGTATAGCCCAAATGAGCCGAGCTGCTAGAATATCGAACTGTATGGATAACTATCATTCAACCGTTATGGGAGGATACGTGAACCGCACCAAAATCGCGCAGCTCTATGCCGATGCCGAGTCGCTCGGCGGCCAGACCGTCACCGTCGCCGGCTGGGTCAAGTCCGTCCGCGACATGAAGAACTTTGGCTTTGTCACGCTCAACGACGGCAGCTGTTTCCGCGACCTGCAAGTCGTCATGAACCGCGAGGCGCTCGACAACTACGACGAGATCGCCCATCAGAACGTCTCGGCCGCACTCATTTGCACCGGCACCGTCAAGCTGACGCCCGATGCGCCCCAGCCTTTCGAGCTTTCTGCCACTTCCATCGAGGTCGAGGGCGTCAGCGCCCCGGATTACCCGCTGCAGAAGAAGCGCGCGACCGTCGAGTTCCTGCGCACCCAGCAGCACCTGCGCCCGCGCACCAACCTGTTCCGCGCCGTGTTCCGCATCCGCTCTGTCGCGGCTGCAGCCATCCACCGCTTCTTCCAGGAGCAGGGCTTTGTCTACGTCAACACCCCCATCATCACCACGAGTGACTGCGAGGGCGCCGGCGAGATGTTCCGCGTGACCACGCTCGACCCCAAAAATCCGCCCCTCACCGAGTCCGGCGAGGTCGACTGGAGCCAGGACTTCTTTGGCAAGCATGCGAGCCTCACCGTGTCCGGCCAGCTCAATGCCGAGAACTTTGCCATGGCCTTTGGCGACGTGTATACCTTTGGCCCCACCTTCCGCGCCGAAAACTCCAACACCACGCGCCACGCCGCCGAGTTTTGGATGATCGAGCCCGAGATGGCCTTTGCCGATCTGAACGACTACATGGATAACGCCGAGGCCATGCTCAAGTACGTCCTCAAGGACGTTATGGCCACCTGCCCCGACGAGCTCAACATGCTCAACAAGTTTGTGGACAAGGGCCTGCTCGAGCGCCTGGACCACGTGGCAAACTCAGACTTTGCCCGCGTTACCTACACCGAGGCCGTCGAGATCCTGGAGCAGGCCGTCGCCGCCGGTCACAAGTTTGACTATCCCGTGAGCTGGGGCATCGACCTGCAGACCGAGCATGAGCGCTTCCTGACCGAGGAGCACTTTAAGCGCCCGACCTTCGTAACCGACTACCCGGCCGAGATCAAGGCCTTCTATATGCGCATGAACGACGACGGCAAGACCGTCGCCGCCGCCGACTGCTTGGTGCCGGGCATCGGCGAGATCATCGGTGGCTCCCAGCGCGAGGAGCGCCTGGACCTGCTCGAGGCCCGCATCAAGGACCTGGGCATGAATCCCGAGCAGTACAAGTACTATCTGGACCTGCGCCGCTATGGTTCCTGCAAGCACGCCGGCTACGGCTTGGGCTTCGAGCGCCTGGTCATGTACCTGACCGGCGTGGGCAACATCCGCGACGTCCTGCCGCACCCGCGCACCGTGGGCAACGCCGACTTCTAATCGTCGGACGCTAGCTCGCGTCGCCACACGCCAACGCTCATCGCACAAGCGTCTCTCGACATCGGTCGAGAGACGCTTTTTTTCAACGGTATCCGTCAAGCTTTTGGCAAGGTTTTGGTCAGTTAGGCAGGGTTGTTGAAAACTCGACCCGCCGTTTGCCGACGACTACCGACCGCCCAGAGCGCCCTGCGCCCCTGGGAAAACCCCGCGTCCTAGGCTCCATACCGTCGCCACCCAAAACGGAAAGGACGTGGGCACCATGACCGAAGCCGCTGTTGAAACCTACGAGACCACGACGAGGGGCGCCGCCTCGATGGCAGCCTATCGCGCCGTTCGTATCTTGCAACTATTAAGCGAAAACACTGGCGAGGACAAGGCCATGCTTTCCGATGAGTTGATCCGGCGCCTCGCCCATCCCGACGACCCCGCCTGCATGCCCATCTCGGCGGCGCGGCGCAGCATCTACACCGCCATCTCCGCACTTCGCCATGCCGGATATGAAATTGAATACAAACGCGGCGTGGGGTATCGGCTCTTGACCCGTCCGCTCACCGACGAAGAGATCATCCGGCTCCACGGCATGGTCATGCGCAACCGTTCTACGCCCATCGCCATCCGAAAAAGCATGGCGCAGCACTTAGTCGCCATGGCGAGTGCCGACGTTCGCGGCTACCTCGATGCACCCGAGCCCGCTCCAAGCGCGGGCAGCAAATCCACCAAGGCCCCGCGCACGCCCGTCAAGCGCATCGACACCTGCGAGCTCATCGAGCAGGCCATCGACCACGGAACCACGGTGAGTTTTGATATTTCGAGCGTCACGGCACGCGGAGAGGTCGAAGTGGCACGGATGACACTCCGGCCCTTTGCCATCAAGCAACGAGACGGCATCTCGTATTTGCTGGGAACGGTCTATGACACCCGAGGCGCCGATGACACGCTGCGTACCGTAGAGATTGGCCGCATGAGAAACGTCACCACGCGTCTCCTCGACGGCAAGAAGCTCTTCGCCGCCCTGGACGAGGACGACACCTCGTCAGCCGCATAGGACCCTTCGCCGCCCATTCGACTACCCGTACCGCCCATCCGATTCTGTATTAAAAAACCCGCCAGGTTATTGTAAAAATGGACATCCGCGCTACTATAGTTCCACTTGTACTTTGTTTGAGTGCAGTGTTTCCAGCCATTTCTATACTGGGGGTAACGATATGAAGGACATCACCATCAGCCGCAGGAGCCTTCTGGTCTCCGCCGGTCTGCTCGCACTGGCCCCGCTTGCCGGATGCGGCGGCAACTCTGGTTCCGGCTCCGCAGCCGCCGGTTCCGACTACACCATCGGCGTTCTGCAGCTCACCGAGCACTCCGCACTCGACGCCGCCAATGACGGCTTTGTCAAGGCCATCAAGAAGAGCGGCCTTAAGGTCAAGATCGATCAGAAGAACGCCCAGAACGACCAGTCCACGTGTAAGTCCATCGCCGACAAGTTTGTGGGCGACAACGTCGACCTGATCTACGCCATCGCCACGCCTGCCGCGCAGGCCGCCGCCGGCGCCACGGCCGATATCCCCATCGTGGGCTGCGCCATCACCGACTACGCCGCCTCCGGCCTGGTCCAGGACAACGACAAGCCCGGCACCAACGTCACCGGTGCCTCCGACCTCACCCCGGTCGCCGAGCAGCTCGAGATGATGCAGAAGGTCCTGCCCGACGTAAAGAAGGTCGGTCTGCTCTACTGCACCGCCGAGTCCAACTCCGACGTCCAAATCAAGGCCGCCAAGAAGGAACTCGGCAAGCTGGGCCTGGAGTACACCGACTTCACCGTCTCGAGCTCCAACGAGATCCAGTCCGTCGTCGAGTCCGCCGTGGGCAAGGTCGACGCGCTCTACTCCCCCACCGACAACACCATCGCCGCGGGCGCTTCGCAGGTGGGCCAGATCTGCAAGGAAAACAAGCTTCCCTACGTGACTGGCGAGGAGGGCATGTGCATGGCCGGTGGCCTGTTCACCCTCTCCATCAACTACGAGGATCTGGGCTACGCCGCGGGCGAGATGGCCGTCAAGATCCTGAAGGGCGAGGCCAAGGCCGAGGATATGCCGATCAAGCACCTCTCGAGCAAGGACCTGGTCGTCGTCAAGAACGACGAGATGGCCGAGGCACTGGGCATCGACCTTTCCGCTCTGGACGAGTAGCGCCCATGTGCGGCAACGCGGTTAGGGCCCGTGCTTGCGCCATAGCTGCGTTATTCAATATCTGAGCCATTGGGGCGGACGCCAAAGACCGGCGTTCGCCCTGCTTGTTCCAGATAAAACAAATGTCTGTCCGTCGCTCTCTTATACATTGTTACCGCTATTATGGAACATCACGTGTCCACCCTATCCTAGGAGGTATGAAGCATGCTCATTGCATTGCAGGGCGCCGTTTCGCAGGGCGTCCTCTGGGGCATTATGGTGCTTGGTGTGTTTATCACGTTCCGCCTGCTCGACATCCCCGATATGACCTGCGACGGCAGCTTTGCCCTCGGTGGCTGTGTCTGCGCCGTACTCATCGTCAACAATAACGTCGACCCCTTGCTCGCCGTGCTGGCCGGCATGTGCGCCGGCGCCATCGCGGGCGCCGTCACGGGCATCTTGACCACCGTCTTTGAGATTCCCGCAATCCTCGCCGGAATCCTGACGCAGATCAGTCTGTGGTCCATCAACCTGCGCATCATGGGCAAGTCCAACACGCCCATCCTTGCCAAGGGCACTATCTTCTCATCCGTCAGCAACATGACGGGCCTGCCGCAGTCCACTGTTGCCATTATCCTAGGCATTGTGCTGGCCGTGGCCATCGTCGCCATCCTGTACTGGTTCTTTGGCACCGAGATCGGCTCGGCGCTGCGTGCCACCGGCAACAACGAGCACATGATCCGCGCCCTGGGCGTTAACACCAACACCACCAAAATGATCGCCCTCGTGCTCTCCAACGCCCTCATTGGCCTTTCGGGTGCGCTCATCTGCCAGAGCCAGAAGTATGCCGACATTGGCATGGGCACCGGCGCCATCGTTATCGGTCTTGCCGCCATCGTCATCGGCGAGGTGCTCGGTCGCCTGCTGCCCGGCGGTCTCACGCAGTTCTCCGTCCGTCTGGCCTCCGCCGTCTTTGGCTCCGTGGTGTACTTCCTCATCCGCGCCATCGTGCTGCAGCTGGGCATGGACGCCAACGACATGAAACTGCTCTCTGCTGTGATTGTCGCCGTGGCCCTGTGCGTGCCCGTGGTTTGGGAGCGCTATAAGCTCCGCAGCTCCTACACGAAGGGAGATGAGGCAGATGCTTAAGCTCTCGCACGTCAAGAAGACCTTTAACAAGGGCACCGTCACCGAGAAGCGCGCGCTCACCGGCGTCGACCTTACCCTCAACGACGGCGACTTTGTAACTGTGATCGGCGGCAACGGCGCCGGCAAATCCACGCTGCTCAATATGATCGCCGGCGTGTATCCGCTCGATTCGGGCGTTATCGAGCTCGACGGCACCGACATCTCGCGCCTGAGCGAGTCGCAGCGCGCCAAGTACCTGGGCCGCGTGTTCCAGGATCCCATGCGCGGCACCGCAGCCGACATGCAGATTGCCGAGAACTTGGCCCTCGCCAAGCGTCGCGGCCAGCGTCGCGGCCTTTCGTGGGGCGTCACCAAGGCCGAGAAGGACGAGTACGTTGAGTTGCTCAAGCGCCTGGACCTTGGCCTGGACACGCGCCTCAACGCCAAGGTCGGCCTGCTTTCGGGTGGCCAGCGCCAGGCACTCACGCTGCTCATGGCCACGCTCACCAAGCCGCGCTTGCTGCTGCTCGACGAGCACACCGCGGCACTCGACCCCAAGACCGCCTCTAAGGTGCTCAATCTGACCGAGGAGATTGTCGACGAGAACCACCTGACCACGCTCATGGTCACGCACAACATGAATGACGCCATCCGTCTGGGCAATCGCCTGATCATGATGCACGAGGGCCACGTTATCTACGACGTGGCGGGCGACGAGAAGAAGTCGCTCACCGTCGCCGACCTGCTGCAGAAGTTCGAGGAGGTCTCGGGCGGCGAGCTCGCCAACGACCGCATGCTGCTGAGCTAAAACCTGCCAATAAGGGACAGGTTTATTTTGGCAGGTTTTATCTGCGCAAACGTCAAAACCGCCGCAAAGGGACAGACGCCCTTGCGGCGGTTTTCGCATATTATGTCGATAATCCGATATTCAACCAGACTTTCTGGCTAAGGACTAAGGAAACTGCCATGAAAAGACTCCCCCGCCTTGCGTTAGCCGCCGCGTTGTTTGCCGGCTCGCTCGCAGGCATCCCAAGCCTCGCTTTCGCGGGGAACCTGCCCGCCGCTATTGACGGCTCCGTGGCCGTCATGCACACCAACGATATCCACGGCAGCTACAAGTACAGCTACAACGCAAGCAAGGGCACCGGCGCTGTGGGCTTTGACGGACTGGCGGTTCTCTATAGCGCCCAAAGCAGCGCCCCCGATCTTTTGCTCGATGCGGGCGATACCTTCCACGGGCAGTCCTTTGCCACCATGAGCGAGGGCAAGAGCATCGCCGAGCTCATGGACACCTTCTATGCAGACGGCTACGACGCGACCACGCCGGGCAACCACGACTGGAGCTACGGCGCGGACAAGCTCCGCACCATGACCGGCTACAGCCCCACCGGCACGCCCTTCGCCATGCTCTGCGCGAACGCGAAGTCTACGAGCGGCGTATGGAGCTCGAGTATCACCAAGACGCTCGATCGCATCTGGGAGGATAGCGAAGATCACTCCACATTCGACTACAAAATCAAGGTCGGCGTCGTGGGTGCCATGGATGAGTCGCTGGAATCCTCGCTGCGCGCGGACCTGGTCGCGGGTACGTCGTTCTCGAGTGCCGCGAACGCCATCAATGCCGAGGCCAAGCGACTGCGCGAGACAGAGGGCTGCAACGTTGTCGTCTGTATCGCGCACACGCTCAACGCCAAGACCTTTGCTGCAAAGCTCGTTGGGGTCGATGCACTGGTCGCGGGCCACGAGCACATCAACTTAGACGAAAACGTGACGGGGGCTGACGGCAAGTCGGTCCGCGTCGTCGAGGCGGGCAGCGCCTTTGCCGAGGTGGGGCTGCTTTCCATTCCGTACAAGTACGACACGAATGGCACCGAGACGACCGACGATGACACGGTGGCGGTATACGCAGGCAAAAGCGACGAGAAGCTCTATACCGCCAAGGACGTAAACGTTCTTTTGACCGACCCCAACAAGGGCTCCACTTATCAGAGCATCCTTGATGAGGTCCACAACAACAAGATCAAGCCGCTCGACGATGCCTTTAGCGCCGCATCGAGCGAGGTGCTCGGCACGAGCTCTACCAATTATTTCTACGGCGAGAACGCATCTGGCACGCACGGCTGGGAGATGGTGCGCACCACCGATTTCCGCCCCAGCAAGGAGGGCGACACCACCAAGGCCCAGACCATCGGACATGTGATCTGCGGCTCCTATCTTGACCTGACGGGCGCGGACCTTGCCATCGAGAACGCGGGCGGCATCCGCGGCGGCATCGCTGCGGGCGATGTGACCGCCGGCAACGTCATCGCTATCTCGCCCTACGGCAACACCGTGGAGACCTGGACCATGACCGGTGCGGACTTCCTGGCAGCGCTCGAGCACTCGCTGCAGATCAGCGACGAGTGCAATCACAGTTATGAGCTTCAGCAAGCCTACGTGGCAGCCGGCCATACCGAGCAGGAAGCGCAAGACAAGTACAAGTGGCGCGATGACTCTGGCAGCGTTCTCTCCTTTGGCGGCATCAACGTGACGATTGATTGGACGCAGCCCGAAGGCAAGCGCATTGTGAGTGCCACACTCGCCAAGGACGGCAGCACGCTCGATCCCACCAAGACCTATACCGTCGCCACCAACAACTACATCATTACCAACACGACCGACTTCCCCACCTTCGCACACGCCACCAAGCGCACCGAGTGGGGCACGTGTGAGGCGGCGCTGAGGGCGCTGATTGGGCAAAACGGCTGGGAGAGCAAGATGGCCGGACTCGCCGGCACCATCAGCTTCGGCTCCGCAGCCGTGGACCCCACGCCCACACCGGCCCCGACGCCTAAGCCCTCGCCTAAGACGGACACGACGACCACGAAGGTCATCACCAAGAAGACGACCGGCAAGCTCGCCGCAACGGGAGACCGCACGCTAGCCGTGATTGGCGCATGCCTCATCGGCGGCATCGTCATCATCATTCTCGGCATTATCTGGAAGCGTCGACGCTAAGCTACACCGCCGGGCCTTGCAGCCCCGCCGCATAAACCTTATATCGAGCACAGAAGCCCGTCAGAATTTGATCGGACGGGCTTCTTGGTGGGTATCATGGTTGGACGATCATGAGGAGGTTTCCCTACATGGAATTGTTTGAGCCAATTCTTCATTTCTTTGCACAACGATGGGTCCACAACATCATCTGGGCCGGTATCTTGGCCATCGGCACCGCCGTTGCCGCCAAAATCGCGTCCAAGACCCTGCACCACCTGCTTAACCGCGATGATAACCCGCTCCCAGCATCGAGCATCTTCATCAACATCGCGCGCGCCGTCATCTGGATGATCGGCGGCAGCTTTATCCTCGACAACTGCTTTGGCATTAACGCAAACGCACTCGTCGCCGCTCTTGGCGTCGGCGGCATCGCCATCTCGCTCGGCTTTCAGGACACGCTGTCAAACCTTATCGGCGGCATGCAGGTGACCTTTATGGGCATCATCAAGCCCGGCGACAACATCGAGGTCGGTGGCGTATCGGGCGTGGTCCAGGACATCACCTGGCGCCACACGACCATCGAAGATGCCTGCGGGCAAACCATCATCGTCCCCAACTCCAGCATCTCCAAGAACACACTCGTGCATTTGATGCCCTTTGGGCGCGTGGCCGTCCCCGTCGCGGTCAAAGACCCCTCCAAATGGGCGTCGCTCGATGCGCTAGCAGGCGAGCTCGCCAGCGCCACCAAAACGGCGGTCTCGCCCATCTCAGGCTTTGACAAGGAGCCCTACGTGCTCTTTAGCGAGATCGGCGACTTTGGCATTAAGGGTAAGATCATCTTTATCGTCAGTGACGACAGCACCACTTTCACCGCTGCCGACGCCTGCATCCGCGCCATCGCCCCCATCATTGCCCAACCCACCAAATAAGGACAGGTTTATTTAGGCTGGTTTTATCTGGGCAAATGAGCGGTTTATTTCTCAATGGCCCAGCCGCCCTTTACGAGCTGCCCCTTTTCGAGCGACCGAGACGATGGTACCATGGTTCATATAGTTGTTTAAACGACTAAGGGAGCAAAACTATGGAAGAGGCCTATCGTCAAGCACGCAAGCGCGGCGAGCAGGGACGCCGTCGCGCCATCAGCCAAAGCGAGCACCCATACCTTACGGACCTCGACAGCTTGGTTGCCCAGCTCCCCTTAGGTCAGCGAGAGAGCGTCGGCCTGCGGGATATTCCGCTCGAAATGGTCGTCGGCACGGTTACCAAGGGCCGTCAGTCTGCCTTTTCGTGCAACTTTATGCCCCTGTTGCCATTTAGCACCGAGTTCGCCCGCAAGTGGTCCAACCTCTACGACATCCAGGTAACCGAGGGCTATCGCGACCCCATCATCGTCACCGAGTTCATGCATCGGTTTTACGTCCAAGAGGGCAACAAGCGCGTCAGTGTCCTCAAATTCCTGGACGCTCCAACGGTTTCGGCTAAAGTCACCCGTCTCTACCCCGGCAAATGGGATTCCGTCGAAAGCCGCCTGTACGGTGAGTTCTGCGCGTTTTGGCGCGTCTGCCCCCTATACGAGATCGAGTTCTCGCGTGAGGGAAGCTACGAAACGCTCGCCAAGATGCTCGGTCAGAACCTTATCGAAAAATGGCCGCAGAAAAAGATCGACTACCTGCGCCATACCTTCCTGCTCTTTAAGCGCGCCTACCTGCGCGCCGGCGGCGACCATCTGGACATTACGCCCGCCGACGCCATGCTCGTCTACCTCAATGTGTACAACCAAGACCGCCTGCTGGACACACCGACGGACATCGTCGTAAACCGTCTGTGTAAGATTTGGCGCGAGTTGGTCATTGCCGGCAAAAGTGATGAGGAGAAGGTCGATCTTGTCGAGGCACCGAGTGTCGATGAGGAAGAGGCGCCCGCCAAGTCCACCTCCGGCGTGCTCAACTTCTTTATGGGCAAGACCGTCTACTCGGCGGCCAACCCCCTGCGCATCGCCTTTATCCATGAGTTCCCCTGTGCGACGTCGAGCTGGGACAGCCTGCACGACCAAGGGCGTCAGTATCTCGATGAGCACTTTGGCGGTATCGTGCACACCGAGGCGTTCGAGGACTGTCACAATCCGGACGTGTTCTACGCCGCCGTGGAAACGGCTGTCAAACATGGAGCTAACGTCGTCTTCTCGACCTCGCACCGCCTGATGGAATACACGCTCAGAGCTGCCGTTGAGTATCCCCAGGTGCGGTTCCTTAACTGCTCTATCGGCCTTCCCCACCAAAGCGTCCGTTCGTACTTTGGCAAGATGTACGAGGCCAAGTTCCTCCTGGGCGCCCTTGCCGCCAGTATGGCGGACAACCACCGTATCGGCTACCACGCGTCGGTCTTCGCCTCGGGCGCGCTTAGCGAGATCAACGCCTTTGCGATTGGCGCCTCGCTACTCGACCCCCGCGCGCAAATTATCCTGACCTGGGGCGATGTGCCCGCCGGAGGCCTTGCCGAGGCCATGTGCCGCGAAGGCGTGAGCGTCATGACCGGCGCTGACATGTCAAAGTCGCTCGTAGACCCTACGGCCTACGGACTCCACCGCCTGGTCGATGGCAAGGTCGTCGGCATCGCCATGCCGGTCTGGAACTGGGGCCGATACTACGAGCTTATCGTGCGAAGCCTGCTGCATGGCACCTGGGATGAGACCAGTGACGACAGCCAGGTTCGCGCCGTCAACTACTGGTATGGCATGAGCTCGGGCGTCATCGACATTCGCTACGCTCCGGGCCTGCCCTATCAGACGCGCAAACTGGTGCAGCTGCTCCGCAATGGCATCGTCGAGGGCTCCATCAATCCATTTGGCGGCGAGCTTCATAGCCAAGACGGCGTGGTGCAGATCGAGGGCTTTCCCCCACTGCCGAGCGCGCAGATTGTCGAGATGAATTGGCTGGCGGACAACGTGGTAGGCACCATTCCGCAGCTCGACGATGAGCCGGGAGTTACCGCCCTATGAAGATCCTTGCCATAGCAGATACCGAAGAACGATGCCTTTGGGAGTGCTTTCGCAAGGAGCGCTTTGAGGGTGTCGACCTGATTCTGTCTGCCGGCGATCTGGACCCGGACTATCTTGAGTTTTTGGTCACCGTCATCAACAAACCGCTCATCTACGTTCGCGGCAACCACGACGACCGCTACGCACGTCATGCACCGGGCGGATGTATCTGCGTGGAAGACAGCGTGTACACGTACCGGGGGATTCGCATTGCGGGCCTTGGCGGGTCCATGCGTTATCGCGACGGCGCCAACATGTACACCGAACGCGAGATGTCCAAGCGCATGCGTAAGCTGTCGCGTAAGGTTAGGATGGTCGGCGGGTGCGACATTCTGCTTACCCATGCACCCGCCGCCGGTATGGGTGATCTGGACGATCTGCCGCATCGAGGGTTTGAGTGCTTTAACACAGCGCTTGAGTCCTGGGGGGCCGACTACATGGTGCACGGGCATGTGCACCAATGCTATGGTCGCGACTTTCAGCGTGAGCGCCAGCATGCATGCGGGACAACAATCATCAACGCGTGCGGCTATACGCAGTTTGAGCTGGATGAAGCGCGCTACCCCATCCGTGGCTGGCAGGCAGCCTGGCTCAACTCGCAAACCATGCGCCGCGAGCTCAAACGCCACGAAGCAATCGAGTCTTCAACCGCCAGAACCCCCTGGTAACTGCCAACAACCACCACGAAGGGGATAGGCACCTTTATGGTGGTTTTGCTGACTCGTCCGACCTGTCCATCACGGTGCTTGTGTAATTAACGAGAACACTCATTGTTTTGTAAGGACGGCGCTCACGTGCCGTCTTTTTTTGTCAACTTATGCAGTCTCGACCGTGTTGTATGTAGAGGGACCTCGCGAGACGCCTTCCCTATATCCACCACGACCAATTGGAGGTGACACTATGCCTGCACGCCGTAACCGCAATAGCACGCTCCGATGCGATGCCGATCAGATCGAGCGGGAAGCAAAGCGCTTGGTCGACACGTATTCCGACCTCATCCTTCGATTGTGCTATTCGGCCCTTGGATCCGCTGACGACGCTCAAGACATCTGCCAGGACACGCTGATCAAGATTCTCCAACGCACTCAACCGTTCGACTCGCTCGAACACGAACGTGCTTGGGTGATCCGAGTCGCACTGAACGCATGTCGCGATATCGGCCGTACGCACGCGAATCACCCGGTTGTCGACCTCGATTCGCTCCCCGATTTCTGCGCACCCGTAACACATACCGAGCAAGAATTCGCGCAACGCGACTGCGCCATTCTTTCCGCTGTCACGGCCCTGCCTCAAGCACAGCGCATCGCCATCTTTTTGCACTACTACGCAGGCATGAGCATCAGGGAAATCGCAGACGCCGTTCACGCGACGCCAGCTGCAACCGCCCAGCACCTTAGCCGCGGACGTGCGTCACTTCGGCTTTCCTTGAAAGGAGACCACAATGACTACGAATTCGAATGACTATCGCCACGCCCTGGAGCACATTTCGTTTACCGATAATGCGAAGCAGCACATGGCAAACTCGATTGCTCAGTCCGTCGCCTCGAGCGATGCGGCGACCGCTCAAAGCAACTTTAATGGCACGCGACGCAAGCCGCGCATCGCCCGCCATCCCGTAAGAACAGTCGCTCGCATTGCCGCTGTAACGGCAGTCCTCGCTATCGTCATTGGAGGCGCTGGCACGGCTATGGCAACAGGCGTCCTGCCGCTTCCTTCTGACATGCTTTCCGACATCTTTGACGGACCTGCTTCTCAAACCGAGATCATCGACCGTATTGGCCGGCCCGTCGGTGCTAGCTGCTCCAACAACGGAGTCACCGTGACCGCCGACGCCATCATGGGCGACAAGGATATGGTTACCATCGCCTATACGCTTACGTTCGACGATCCCGCTGCCCTGAAAAAGCTTTCCGAGCCGGGCGAGAACGGAACTATCGCCGGAAGTGTCGATGGAAACGTATACGTTGATGGCGAGCATGGCGGCCAAGGCCAATCATGGCTCATTGACAAGAACCCCAATGACTCCAGCATTCAATACTTTGCACAGTTCAGCGTTGAATCACCCGGCCTTATGGGCAGGACCGTCCGCACGCATATCAACTCTCTCGTTGTGCCACGTGCTGGCAAAGAGCTTCCCGAGTATAAGAAAATACTTACGGGCCCATGGGATCTTAAGTTCCAGCTGAATTACGAAGATACATCCGTTACGATTCCCGCGCCCAAATCGGTCAACTTTAACGGCACCAAGGCGACGATTCAAGAGGCCACCGTATCCTGCGTTGGCGTTTCAGTCCGCTACAACATAGATCGTTCCATCGAACACGACAACAACAGCGGCAAGATGTCTCAAAACATGGAGGAGTCTATGGATGCCGTTGGCAACATACCCCTCATCGTGACGTTCAAAGACGGTCATGTTGAGGACGCAACCAGCCACAGCGGCTATTTCGCAAATAAACTGGATAACGGCACCACTGATGTCCACAAGACCTGGCCGTTCTCGCAAGTTTGTGACACAGACAAGATTGCAAGCGTACAAATTGGCGATACGGTCATTCCCATGAATTCGTAACGCTACGCGGCTCGTATATGCACCCGGTTCCGCACTTCGCGTCTAAAGATGCGCTGTCATCGAGCAGCGTGAGCGCAAGGCCGCCCGTATGGTCGGCTGGGAACACCTCGTTGCGCTAAAAACCACCACGAAGGGGACCGGCACCTTTGTGGTGGTTTTGCTGACTCGTCCGACCTGTCCCAACGGTTTGTCTCAATCTGTAACAGGTAGGGCCCAAATAATCGGTTAGCTGTTACAGATCGAGACAGACCACGGATGCTCGGCCGAAAATCTCAATCTGTAACAGGTAGGAACGATTTTGCCCCTTAGATGTTACAGATTGAGATATTTGACAGCTTGAATCGGCATCGCCTACAGCGCGGCGACGACCTTGTCGCCCATCGTCGTGGTGCCGAGGATCTTATCTGCCGGGGTGTTGACATCGGCGATGTCACGGGTGCGCCAGCCCTCGTCGAGCACGCGCGCCACGGCGCTCTCGATCCACGCGGCTTGCTCGCCCATGTCGAGCGCGTAGGTCAGCAGCATCGCCACCGACAAGATTTGAGCCAGCGGATTGGCCACGCCGAGCCCCGCGATGTCAGGAGCGCTGCCAGCGCTCGGCCCAAACAGCGATACGCCATCATCCAGCGAGGCAGAGGCAAGCATACCGAGCGATCCGGTAATCTGAGCCGCCTCATCGGACAGGATGTCGCCGAACATGTTCTCCGTCACCACGACGTCAAAGTCTGCCGGTCGACTGATGAGCTGCATGGCGGCGTTGTCGACGAGCAGGTCCTCAAGCTCCACGTCGGAGTACTCCTCGTCTTGCACGCGATGCACGATCTCGCGCCACATGCGGCTCGTCTCCAGCACGTTGCGCTTATCAACGCTCGTCACCTTGCCGCGACGTTTGCGCGCCGCCTCAAATGCCTGGCGCGCAATGCGCTCAATCTCGTACTCGCGATACTCCATCACGTCGACCGCACGCTGACCGGCCGCACCCGCAGCGCCCGCGCAGGTCACGGATGCGGGCGCCAAAGTCCCACGGCATGTTGTAGCCCATCGTATCGGGGATGTTCACGACCGTGGCACCGGCCTTTACGGCCGCCTCGATAATGCGCACCAGAAACTCCTGATCGGAGCGGCCGGCATCCTCGGCATAAAACTCAACATCGTCAACGAACTTGCGAGCATGTTTGACGGCATGGATCGCTCACTCAATTGCCCTTTCCTCAGTCATATGGAGCTT